>CALGEI010000098.1 GCA_937881575.1 uncultured Flavobacteriales bacterium
AGTTGCCAGTTTTCCCATTCCATGGGTCGAAGTTAAAGCGGAAACGTTGCATATTGGACGTTATGAAAACGATGCAAGATTGGCTCGATGCCTATGGCGTTAGCCACCAAAACCCGATCAATAAGTTATTTCATTGGATTTGTGTGCCGACGATCTTTGTTTCATTGGTGGGGCTCCTCTCGCAAATCCCACTTCCAGAAGTGTTTGGGGCAGGGTGGGCGCCGTATTTGCACGCTGGCACAGCCCTGCTTGTGGGAGGACTGTTCTTTTTCATTCGCTTGAGTCCAGTCATGGCGTTGACCATGGCCGTGATCTCTGCGTGTTCCCTGTACGGCGTGAAGGTGATCAACATCCAAACGGCAGAGGCAGCGGGATGGTGGTATTTCGGAGCCTTTGCTGTGGCTTGGGTGGGCCAATTCATTGGTCACAAAATCGAGGGGGAAAAACCCAGCTTCTTTGATGATCTGAAGTTCCTCATGATCGGTCCAGCCTGGTTGGCAGGCTTTGTCCTTCAGAAATTGGGCATCCGCTACTGAAACCACTTCATTAGCTTTGCGTGAATGGCCATCACCTGCGGAATGAGCAGGTCGTCAAGACCGTTGTCAATGCGGTGCTGAGCGCGTTCTTCTCGCTGTGTGTCCGACCACTGGTGTTGCATGCGCTGCACAGCCTTTTCTTGAGTCCATCCAGATCGCTGCATGGCCCGTTCAATGCGCAATGCTGATGGAGCTGAAACCGTGATGACCTGGCTGCAGCCAACGTCCGATCCGCTTTCAAACAAAATAGCGGCTTCTCGAATCACATAGGGAGAAGGAGACAAGGTCAGTATCCACGATTTGAACGCGCTTCGAATTAAGGGATGCACCCATTGGTTCAAGGCGGCAAGGCCCTCAGGGTCTTGGAAAACACGTTGGGCTAAAAGCGCCCGATGAATGTCGACACAGGTTCCGGCCTCCATCACCGCGAGGTCTTTACCGAATCGATCCAAAACGCGCTGACGGAGGTCGGCGTGGTGGCGGTACACCGCATGCCCTGCGGCATCGGCATCCCAGCGCGGGATTCCGAGGGACTCGAAGATCTGTCCCACGGTCGTTTTTCCACTGCCGAGCCCTCCGGTCAGTCCGATAACCGGAACAACATCTGCTGTGCTTGTGGAAAAGTCCTCCATGGTACAAAGGTGAATGAAATGCGCGGAATCTCACCTTTGCGGCATGGGACATTTACTCGCACCGTCGATGCTGGCTTCTGATTTCGCGAATTTGCAACGCGATATGGAAATGATCAATGCTTCTGAGGCGGACTGGTTTCACTTGGATGTGATGGACGGGGTCTTTGTCCCCAACATCAGCTTTGGCATGCCCGTGATCGAAGCCATGGCCAAGCACGCTACCAAACCATTGGATGTACACTTGATGATTGTTGATCCAGATCGCTACCTCAAGACTTTTGCCGACTTGGGTGCCCGGGTCCTTACGGTTCATTTGGAGGCTTGCAATCACTTGCACCGCACGCTTTCAGCCATCCGCGATTTGGGAATGCTCGCCGGAGTCGCCGTCAATCCTCACACACCGGTAGAGGGCTTGTCCGATGTCTTGAATGACCTGGATTTGGTTTGCTTGATGTCCGTCAATCCGGGATTTGGTGGGCAGAATTTCATCCCGAATACCCTGGATAAAACCCGTAAACTGCGCAATATGATGAATGAAGCTGGTTCCAATGCACACATCGAAATTGACGGGGGAGTGGGATTGAACAATTGGAAGAGCTTGGTCGATG
>CALGEI010000099.1 GCA_937881575.1 uncultured Flavobacteriales bacterium
GATTCCTCTCGGGCCAAAGCGTCCATGCACATCAGCTCTCCTTGCTCTAAGAAATCAGCTACGCGCCCGGCTTTGTCCAGTTCTGGATTGAAACTTGTGGCGTCTCCAGGAACTCGAACATCCTTCCAGAACTCTTCACGCAACGCACGGATGTCCGCGATTGCCTTCTTGAGTCCGACCTCATTTCGTGACATTCCACATTCATTCCACATGATGCGGCCTAACCGTCGGTGGAAATCATCGACTGGCTTGGACCCGTTGTTGTTGATGAGATGGTCAATGCGCTCCTGCACCGCCTTTTCTGCCGCTTCAAACTCGGCTGAGTCGGATGAGATCGCCCCTGTGCGAATGTCATTTGCCAGGTAATCCCCAATGGTATAAGGCAATACGAAATAGCCGTCAGCCAGTCCTTGCATCAAAGCAGAAGCGCCCAATCGATTCGCTCCGTGATCGGAAAAGTTGGATTCGCCTGTTGCATACAACCCCGATACGGAGGTCATCAGATTGTAATCCACCCAAAGCCCCCCCATGGTATAGTGAACCGCAGGATAAATCTTCATCGGTGTTTCGTAAGGATCGTCCGCTGCAATCTGCTTGTACATGTCGAAGAGGTTGCCATACTTCGCTTTCACCACCTCTTTGCCCAATGTGACAATCTCTTCAGTCGATGGTTGAGACAGCCCGCGAATGCTCGCTTCTGTTTTGCCGTAACGTTTGAACGCGCTGGCGAAGTCTAAAAAGACGGCTTCGCCCGTCTCGTTCACACCAAAGCCATCGTCACAACGCTCTTTGGCAGCACGAGAAGCGACGTCCCGTGGGACCAAATTTCCGAATGCAGGATACCGCCGTTCCAAATAGTAATCCCGATCAGCCTCTGCAATCTCCAATGCTGTTTTCGTTCCCTTCCGAATTGCTTCGGCGTCCTCCTTCTTCGCCGGAACCCAAATGCGACCATCGTTGCGCAAAGACTCCGACATCAATGTCAGTTTCGATTGATGCTCACCAGACACCGGAATGCACGTCGGGTGAATTTGCGTGAAGCACGGGTTGGCCATATGAGCGCCTTTTTTATGCGCCTTCCAAGCTGCCGACACATTCGATCCCATGGCATTCGTGCTCAAGAAGAACACATTGCCGTAACCGCCGGTTGCCAATACAACCGCGTGCGCTGCGTGACGCTCCAATTCTCCCGTAACCAAATTCCGAGCGATGATTCCACGGCATTTGCCATCGACCATAACCACATCCATCATTTCGTGGCGGGTCAACATGTCGACCTTGCCTTTGGAAATCTGGCGGCTTAACGCTGAATAGGCTCCCAACAAGAGCTGCTGGCCTGTCTGGCCCTTCGCATAGAAGGTTCGAGAGACCAACACTCCTCCGAAGGATCGGTTGTCCAACAGACCTCCGTACTCACGCGCAAACGGAACACCCTGTGCGACGCATTGGTCAATGATGTTGGTTGAAACCTCCGCCAAGCGATGCACGTTGGCCTCTCGGCTTCGGTAATC
>CALGEI010000100.1 GCA_937881575.1 uncultured Flavobacteriales bacterium
CAGGTATGAACCGGGTCCAAGTTGAGCAGGTCCGTGCATCCACCCTTGCAGCACCCCTTCCTGGGTGATCCAAGAATCGATGAGCCCGGTGGCAATCAATTTTCCGTTGGTCGATACGATGCGCCATTCATTGGGTGATTGATCACCCGCGTATTGCCAGCGCACAGGCCATGAGGTGGTGGGGTTAGGAAAAACCAGAATCGATGGGTCATTTTGTGATGGGTTAAACCACGTTGCGGCTCCATCGTCATCCAAAAACTCAAATGCGCGCTGCAAATGGGGAATGCCATAGCCCATGCTGTCATTTGGAGATGTCGACAAATGAGCCGAAGCGATAATGGCGGCTCGAATTTCAGCTGCAGATTTTGCAGGGAAAGCCTGCCACAAGCAAGCAGCAGCACCGCATAAAATGGGGGATGAGAAGCTCGTGCCATTCCCCTGGCGGATGGTTGAGTCTGCATTTGGATATGCGGCTTGAACTCCAAGCGCCATGACTTCCGGTTTGATGCGACCATCTGAAGCGGGCCCCCACCCGCTAAAAGAAGCATGCTGCCCTTCTGCATCGACGGCACCGACGCTGAGGATGCCATGTGCATCTGCTGGCGCAGTAATGGAATGCCAGGGAGCGTTGCCGCTATTCCCAGCGCTCGTGACACATAAAATTCCACGTTCAGCGGCCCAAGTCATGGCTTGTGAGATTCGGGCTGTCACACCGTTGAGGTCGTCGGGTGTATGATTCATGGTTGAATCGTCAAATAAGCTATATCCCAACGAGGTGTTGATGAGATCCACTCCGACACTGTCGGCATGCTCGGCAGCGGCCACCCAATAGTCTTCTTCGATGAGGTACTCACTGTAAGCGTCCTCCGTGCGGTACAGGACATACGTGGCATCAGGAGCTGTACCAATCAATGAATCTTCCAAAAAGCCAGCCATGGTGCCTAGAACTGATGTTCCATGACGGTGGTGAGCAAACAGACCTCCCTGGCTATTCATCGCATCCAAACCTTCCAGAATTCGTCCTTCTTGCCACGCTCTTTCAAAGACGGGAAGGGATTCCACATATTCGAATCCGGCATCCAACACTCCGATCCACATATTATCGCCTCGGAAACCGAGTCCATGC
>CALGEI010000101.1 GCA_937881575.1 uncultured Flavobacteriales bacterium
AGACAGCTGCTAAATAAAGGAATCACATGGGAACGAAAAAAACATTCGCTCGCAATCGCGTCAAGCGTCGAGTCCGGGGAAAAATCCAGGGAACATCAGAATGTCCTCGGTTGTCTGTATTCCGCAGCAACAAGCAGATTTATGCCCAGATTATTGATGATGCGTCAGGTCGCACACTGGCAGCGGCGGCGTCATTGGGAGCCAAAGAGGCACAATCGGTTCCAAAATTGGAGCAGGCTGTGACCGTTGGAAAAATGATTGCAGAAAAAGCAAAGGCTGTTGGGATCGAGTCGGTCGTATTTGACCGAAACGGTTACTTATACCATGGCCGAATCAAGACATTGGCAGAAGCCGCCCGAGAAGGAGGGCTCAAATTCTAAGGAAAGATGGAACAACGTCAACAACGTAAAGGCCGCGATCAGCAACAGCAATCGCGCACGGGAGATCCCGATTTGAAGGAACGCTTGGTTGGAATCAACCGAGTAGCGAAGACCACCAAGGGTGGACGAACCTTCAGCTTTAGCTCCATCATGGTCGTAGGAGATGAGAAGGGGCGAGTAGGTCATGGTTTAGGTAAGAGCCGTGAAGTCGCAACAGCGATTCAAAAAGGCATTGAAGATGCCAAGAAGAATATGATCGAGGTGCCTTTGGTAAAAGGGACTATTCCGCATGCTCAAGAGATGAAATTTGCAGGGGCACATGTCATGATTCGTCCAGCTTCTCCTGGAACAGGTGTAATCGCCGGAGGTGCGATGCGCGCAGTATTGGAGAGTGCAGGGATCAAAGACGTTCTCGCGAAGTCTTTGGGTTCAAGCAATCCTCACAATGTTGTTAAGGCAACGTTCAACGCGCTTCAGGCGTTGCGAAGTGCCAAGGACATTGCGGATTTACGCGGTATTTCTGTACACAAAGTATTCAACGGTTAATTGCTGCAATTATGGGAAAAGTCATCGTCACCCAAGTTCGGAGCGCAATCAATCGTCCGAAGCGTCAAAAGCTCACTATTCAGGCTTTAGGCATTAAGAAATTACACAACCCTGTCGAACACGAAGCGACTCCACAGATCATGGGAATGATCCGTAAAGTATCGCACCTCGTGAAGTTCGAAGAGGTTTAATCATTCATAACCAGCATTAACCATGAATCTCAGCAATCTGCAACACGCAGCTGGATCTAGGAAGCAGCGCAAGCGAGTTGGTCGCGGTGAAGGATCCGGTCACGGAGGTACTTCAACACGCGGACACAAAGGCGCGAAATCCCGATCAGGCTATAAAAGTAAAATCGGTTTTGAAGGTGGACAGCAGCCACTTCAGCGTCGAGTACCTAAATTTGGTTTCACCAATCCTAACCGGGTTGAGTACAAGGGAATCAACTTGGACACGCTTCAGGAATTGATCGAGCGTAAATCTTTGAAATCTGTCAAATTGCAAGATTTGATGGACAATGGACTCGCTGGAAAGCGGGATTTGATCAAAGTTTTAGGTCGCGGTGAGCTCAAATCAGGCGTAGCCATCGAGGCTCATAAATTCTCAGCTTCTGCCCGCGCAGCCATTGAGGCGGCAGGCGGTCAAGTGGCGGAAGTTTAATCCACCAATCGCATGAAGAATTTCTTTACTCAAATCCGTAATATTTGGAACCACGAGGAGTTGCGCAAGAAATTGGGCGTCACCTTAGGTTTGATTTTGATTTACCGGATTGGTTCGTTCATTGTGATTCCGGGCGTCAATAGTGATGTTTTGGCGGAACAAATGGCCTCGTCTGGTAGCGGTGGATTGGGCGACTTACTGTCACTATTTACTGGAGGTGCATTTAGTCGAGCATCCATTTTCGCTCTTGGGATCATGCCTTATATCTCGGCATCGATCATTGTTCAATTGCTTGGAATAGCAGTTCCTGCTGTACAGAAAATGCAAGCAGAAGGAGAGAGTGGGCGTAAGAAAATCAACCAATACACGCGGTTTTTGACCATAGCTATTACGTTGGTTCAGGCACCGGGTTACTTAGCAACGTCGGTAGTAGCCGTACCTGGAGCTGTAGCGAATCCATCGACATTTTGGTGGTTTAGCGCCATGGTGATCTTAGTCTCTTCGACTTTGGTGATCATGTGGCTTGGAGAGCGTATTACGGACAAGGGTGTTGGCAATGGCATTTCATTGCTCATCATGATTGGTATCATAGCGACATTCCCTCAGGCGATCATTCAGGAATTTATCCATCCGGATACAACCTTGTTCTTCTTCTTGGTCGAAATGGCATTTTTGTTAGTCATCATTGGCTGTAGCGTAGCATTGGTTCAGGCTTTGAGAAAAGTACCGGTTCAAATGGCTAAGATGCAGGCAGGTGGGTCGCACATGCCTCAGGGAGAGGGAGCACGTAGCTTCATTCCTTTGAAAGTCAACTCTGCGGGTGTTATGCCGATCATTTTTGCTCAAGCGATCATGTTTGTGCCTCTTTACTTGACTCAAAGTGAAACGTTCCAGCAGAATGAAGCCATCCAAAGCTTGGCTGATTTCAATGGTTTTTGGTACAACTTGATCTTCTTTGTGATGATCGTAGTATTCACCTATTTCTACACAGCGATAACGGTTAACCCCAATCAAATGGCGGATGACTTGAAGCGTCAGAATAGTTTTGTTCCTGGTATCAAGCCAGGTAAGCCAACGGCGGAGTTTTTGGAAAAGGTGTTGTCGAACATCACCCTTCCCGGATCATTGTTTTTGGCTTTGATTGCAATCCTTCCAGCGATTGTTTTCAGTTTAGGATTAACAAAGGCGCAAGGCTTTTCCATTTTCTTCGGCGGAACGTCGTTGTTGATTATGGTAGGAGTCATCTTAGACACGCTTCAACAAATCGAGAGCTACTTGCTTTCCCGTCATTATGATGGTTTGATGAAGTCTGGGAAATTGCGTGGTCGTCCACAGTCACCTGTTGGCGGCATTACAGGATAACCTGAAATGGGTTTTGGCCGACGCGTGCAGATAAAAACGGACGAAGAGGTCGAACTCCTTCGGGAGAGTTCTTTGCTTGTAGGGAAAACGTTAGCAGTTGTAGCAGATGGGATTCGTCCTGGAGTTACAACCTTGCAACTAGATGCTTTGGCTGAGGATTTTATCCGAGACCATGGTGCAGAACCGGGATTTAAAGGATATGGAGGCTTTCCAAATTCTTTATGTACTTCAGTCAATGAGTCTGTCGTACATGGTATTCCAAACGATCGTCCTTTAAAGGAAGGAGACATAGTTTCCGTCGATTGTGGAGTATTGAAGAACGGTTTTTATGGAGACAGTGCGTACACCTTTGCGGTGGGCGATATTGCTTCAGAGGTGCAAAAATTGCTAGATGTCACGAAAGAATGCCTCCGGCTAGCGATAGAGCAAGCTGTGGTTGGAAAGCGAATCGGAGATATCGGATTTGCTTGTCAATCATATGCTGAGCTTCATGGTTACGGAGTTGTTCGAGAATTGGTTGGTCACGGTTTGGGACGAGAGTTGCATGAAGCACCTGAAGTACCAAATTATGGGCGACGAGGAAATGGTCCTCGTTTAATGGACGGCATGGTGCTGGCTATAGAACCTATGATCAACTTAGGTCGGAAAGAAATCTTCCATGAGGACGATGGCTGGACGATCGTGACAGCAGACCGTAAGGTGAGTGCACACTTCGAACATGATGTCGTAGTGCGCAAAGACCAAGCGGACGTTCTCTCGAGTTTTATAGAGATAGAAGAAGTTTTAAAGAAGAATAGAAACGTTTAAGAGTTTAATCTGAATGGCCAAACAAGCGTCCATAACGCAAGATGGAACGATACTCGAAGCTTTGTCAAATGCAATGTTTCGGGTGGAGTTGGAAAACGGGCACATCATCACTGCCCACATATCTGGAAAGATGCGGATGTATTACATCAAAATCTTACCTGGAGATCGAGTTCGCGTGGACATGTCACCCTATGATTTAACAAAAGGACGGATCTCTTTCCGCTACAAGAAATAATCGCACCATGAAAGTTCGTGCTTCCCTAAAAAAACGTACCACCGACTGCAAAATTGTCCGTCGAAAAGGTCGTTTGTATGTCATCAACAAGAAGAATCCTAAAATGAAGCAACGTCAGGGTTAACCTTGACGTAGCCTAACCCATCGCCCATGGCACGTATAGCAGGTATCGACATTCCTCGCAATAAGCGCGGAGTCATTTCACTCACGTACATCTACGGAATCGGACGAAGTCGTTCGTCAAAAATTCTTGCAGAATGCGGAGTGTCAGAAGACAAGAAAGTTGAAGATTGGACCGACGACGAAATCGGTGCAGTTCGGAACTCCATCACCACTGGTTTCAAGGTGGAAGGCGAGTTGCGTTCTGAGGTGCAGTCTCACATCAAGCGATTGATGGACATTGGTTCCAATCGTGGCATACGCCACCGTAATGGATTACCATTGCGCGGTCAACGCACGAAGAACAACTCCCGCACTCGAAAAGGGAAGCGGAAGACTGTAGCGAACAAGAAGAAGTAATAAAGACTTAATAACGAATTAACTGGCCCTTTTGCAGGGCTGATCACCTAAATATTCAGACGATGGCGAAGAACGTCAAGAAAAAGAAGAAAGTGGTTGTGGAGGCCCTAGGCCAGGTCCACATTCACTCATCCTTCAACAACATCATCATTTCGCTGACCAATAATACTGGGCAAGTGATTTCTTGGTCTAGTGCCGGAAAGATGGGTTTCCGGGGCTCCAAGAAGAACACGCCATACGCTGCTCAAGTAGCAGCTGAGGATTGTGGTCGCGAAGCGCACGATCTCGGATTGCGAAAAATCCGAGCATTTGTGAAAGGACCAGGCGCGGGTCGTGAAAGTGCGATGCGTGCCCTCCATAACATGGGAATTGAGATCATCGAGATTATCGATGTGACCCCGTTTCCTCACAACGGTTGTCGCCCCCCAAAGCGTCGCCGCGTATAATTCATCATCGTCGAATCCTAGAACTGAACAACCGATATGGCACGTTATCGCGGACCCAAATCAAAAATCAGCCGCCGTTTTAAGGAGGCAATCTTCGGACCGGACAAAGCGCTTGAGCGCCGTCCTTATGGACCGGGACAACACGGCAACTCACGGCGCCGTAAAAAAGAATCTGAATACTCAGTGCAGCTTGCTGAAAAGCAAAAAGCGAAGTATACCTATGGCATTTTGGAGAAGCAATTCTCCAACATGTTCAAGGCAGCAAATGCTCGTCAAGGGATCACAGGTGAAATCTTGCTCCAATTCTGCGAAAGCCGTTTGGACAATGTAGTTTACCGGTTAGGGATCGCTTCTACTAGACGAGGCGCACGCCAGTTGGTAACACACCGTCACATCATGGTGAACGGTCATGTCGTCAACATTCCTTCCTATCGCATGCGTCCGGGGGATGTGGTTGCTGTTCGAGAGAAGAGTAAATCCATGACTGTGATTTCGAGCGCTTTAGGCTCGACATCAAACCGGTTGGATTGGTTGGATTGGAATGTACAGACCATGTCGGGCACATTTATCAATGTACCATCGCGTGACCAGATTCCAGAGAACATCAAGGAGTCACTCATTGTAGAATTGTATTCGAAGTAATCCAAATCCCTTCATCAAATGGCCATTCTAGATTTTCAGAAACCAGACAAGGTGATCATGTTGGACTCTACAGAGTTCAATGGTCGCTTCGAATTTCGCCCGCTTGAGCCCGGATTTGGGATTACAGTAGGCAATGCCTTGCGTCGAATTTTGCTCTCTTCATTGGAAGGTTATGCCATCACCACGATTAAGATCGACGGTGTTGAGCATGAATACTCGACAATCAAAGGAGTACGAGAGGACGTCACCGATATGATTTTGAACTTGAAGCAAGTTCGTTTCAAGCGTCAAATCGAGGGCTCTGAAGGAGAGACAGTAACCGTAAAGATTGCGGGACAAAAGTCATTCACAGCCGGAGACATTGGCAAGTTTACCAGTGCGTTCCAAGTGATGAACCCTGACCATGTAATTTGTAACATGGACGAGTCGGTTAATCTCACCATCGAAGTTGTCATCGGCAAAGGACGTGGATACGTTCAAGCGGAGGAGAACAAGAAGGAGGAGATGGCGCTTGGAACCATTGCGATGGATTCAATTTTCACTCCGATTCGAAATGTTCAATACGAGGTAGAGAACTACCGAGTTGAGCAGCGCACGGATTATGAGAAATTGATTCTCCAAATTGAATGCGATGGTAGCGTCACTCCGAAAGATGCTCTGCAAGAATCTGCGAAGATCTTAATCCAACACTTCATGTTGTTCAGCGATGAGCGCATCTCCTTGGAATTAGAGGAGCGTGTGGAAGTAGAGGAATTCGATGAGTCTAGCTTGCACATGCGGCAATTGCTCAAGACGAAATTGAGTGATATGGATTTGAGTGTTCGCGCATTAAATTGCCTCAAAGCTGCTGACATCGAGACTCTTGGAGAGTTGGTGAGCTACAATAAAAACGACCTATTGAAATTCCGTAACTTCGGTAAGAAGTCCTTGACGGAATTGGAAGATTTGGTTGAGAACAAAAACCTCACATTCGGTATGGATGTGAGCAAGTACAAACTCGACAAAGAGTGAAGCCATGCGTCACAATAAGAATTTCAACCACTTAGGTCGCAAGACCGCTCACCGTCGGGCCATGTTATCGAACATGGCGTGTTCTTTGATTGAACATAAGCGCATAACCACAACTGTAGCAAAAGCGAAAGCTTTGCGCAGTGTAGTTGAGCCTTTGGTTACTCGATCAAAAGAGGACACCACACACAGCCGGCGTGTTGCATTTAGCGTTTTGGGAAGCAAGTATGCTGTCACTGAATTGTTTCGCGCTGTAGGTCCGAAAGTAGCTACCCGACAGGGCGGATACACGAGGATCATTCGAACAGGCAATCGTTTAGGTGACAATGCGGAGATGTGCATGATGGAACTTGTCGACTTCAACGAAGTTTACGGCATGGAGCCGAAGAAGAAGCGTTCACGTCGATCTCGCCGAGGGGCAGGTTCAACTGAAGCAGCGGCAGACGCTCCTGTAACAGCGGAAGTTGTTGAGGAAACTCCAGCCGCAGAAGCAACTGAAGAAACTCCAGCCGCAGAGGCGGGTGCATCCGAAGAAGAAAATAAAGACTGATTTCCTGTATCGGAAATGTGAAAACGGACGGCTTTGAGCTGTCCGTTTTTTTTGCACCCATTTTTTTTGACATTCGAGCGTGTTTTTTGCGGATAAGTGCGCTTTGAAAAGTCAGAAGCAATTCAATCTCAAGCTTATCTTTGCGCCATGGTTAAAACGCGTGAATCAAAAGTGCCAGCGGTGCTTTTATTGGCAGATGGTAAGCGATTTGAGGGCCACGCTGCTGGTGCAGTAGGCATCACGACAGGTGAGATCGCCTTCAATACAGGGATGTACGGTTACCAAGAAATTTTCACGGATCCGAGCTATCACAAGCAAATTTTGGTCATGGCCACGGCACACATCGGGAATTATGGTGTCCACGATCAGGAGGTGGAGTCCGTTAAGGTGCAGATCGCTGGTCTGGTGACGAAGAATTATTCATCCATTGCGAGTCGATCGGGAGCAAGCGGGACGCTGCAGAATTATTTGGAGCGGGATTCCGTTGTAGGTATTTGTGACTTGGACACGCGAGCGTTAGTGCGTCACATTCGGCAGAGTGGCGCGATGAATGCCATTATTTGTAGTGATGGGACGGATGAGGCGGAATTGATGAAACAACTTCAAGAGGTTCCGTCGATGGAAGGGTTGGAGTTGAGCAGCGCGGTGACGGTATCAAGAGCATATGACGCATTGCCTCAGGAAGGCACCGAGCAGCGTCACCGGGTTGCCTTGTTGGACTTGGGAGTCAAGCGTAGCATTGTGAGTTGTTTAACAGATCGAGGTTGTGCCGTTCGGGTTTTTCCGATGCAAACGACTGCGGAAGAGATCTTGGCATGGTCGCCAGATGGCATTATGCTTTCCAATGGTCCCGGTGATCCTGGTGCGATGACTGAAACTGTGGAAACAGTGAAGCAATTGGTCGACTCGGATAAGCCCATTTTTGGCATTTGCTTAGGTCATCAAGTATTGGCCTTGAGCCAAGGGCTGAAAACCAAGAAGATGTTCAACGGTCACCGTGGAGTGAACCATCCCATTAAGAACTTGATATCGGGTAAAGCGGAGATCACTTCCCAGAATCACGGTTTTGTGATTGATCAGGAATCGTTAGAGGCTGTTCCATCCATAGAAGTCACACACGTGCACTTGAACGATGATTCCATCGCTGGCATAGCATTGAAGAATCGCCCCGTATTCTCTGTGCAATACCATCCAGAAGCATCCGCGGGCCCGCATGATAGCCGTTATCTTTTCGACCAATTCGTCGAGAATATGGAACAAGTTGTCGTCCTCGGTTGATGCCTTAACTTCGCATCCTTTACGAGGCGTTTCGCCTTGAGTGTTTGCATCGGAAATGACCCGATGTCTTTCTGAAAAACACCAGAACCCACGTCTTTTACCTGATCCACGATCATGAGCTACATTGAAGAAATACAGGCCCGTCAAATTCTCGATTCTCGAGGCAACCCAACCATTGAAGTTGATGTCATCACGGGAGATGGTCATATGGGACGCGCAGCTGTTCCGTCGGGGGCATCCACAGGCATCCATGAGGCGATTGAATTGCGCGACGGTGGTGAAGAGTGGATGGGCAAAGGCGTGAGCAAGGCCGTCGACAACGTCAACAATTTGCTCAATGACGAATTGAACGGTTTTGACGTTTTCGACCAACGGGATATTGACCAAGTCATGATTGACTTGGATGGAACGCCCAATAAAGCCAACTTAGGAGCCAATGCAATCCTAGGTGTGAGTCTTGCTGTAGCGCATGCTGCCGCAGATTGCTCAGGTCAATCTCTCTACCGCTATATCGGAGGAGTCAATGCACATACATTGCCGGTACCGATGATGAACATCCTCAATGGAGGGTCGCATGCGGACAACAAGATTGACATCCAGGAATTCATGGTCATGCCGATTGGGGCCGAGACATTTACGGACGGACTCAGAATGGGCACGGAGGTATTCCATGCACTAAAAGCCGTTTTGAAGAAAAAAGGACATTCAACAAATGTCGGTGACGAGGGAGGTTTCGCTCCAAACTTGCGTTCCAATGACGAAGCAATCGAGGTGGTCATTGAAGCCATAGAAAAAGCAGGGTACCGTCCGGGAGAGGACTTGGTGATCGCATTGGACGCGGCGGCTTCTGAATTCTATGATGCGGAAAAGGGGCTTTACCTGTTTGAATCTACGGGAGATCGAATGGAAGGGAAGGACCTCGTAGATTTTTGGAAGGGATGGAGCGATAAGTATCCAATCATCAGCATTGAGGATGGTTTGGCAGAAGACGATTGGGATGCTTGGAAAATGCTCACCGAGGCAGTTGGTGACCGAATCCAGTTGGTAGGCGATGATTTGTTCGTGACCAACACGCACCGGTTGGCGCGTGGGATAGAAAATGACATTGCCAACTCCATCTTAATCAAGGTGAATCAAATTGGTACCCTGACAGAAACAATTGATGCTGTGAGCTTGGCTCACCGCAATGGTTATACCAGCGTTATGAGCCACCGATCTGGTGAAACTGAGGACACGACCATTGCTGATTTGGCTGTTGCATTGAACACGGGGCAGATCAAAACCGGTTCAGCGAGCCGTTCGGATCGGGTCGCCAAGTACAATCAATTGCTTCGAATTGAGCAGGAATTGGGTCAGGCAGCGGTTTATCGCGGGGCGAGTTTTCGAGATTAAAAGAATTGTTGAGGAACTAAAAAGCCCGGACCATTGGTCCGGGCTTTTTAGTTTACATCTCTTTTGATTGCCCTTCCGTCCGCGTTCAATCAGGGAGTTGGACAGGTTGGTCGTCTTGGACTGCGCGGGTAAATGGGATGGGGTCAATTTGACCGGGCATTCTCTGCAACAATCCGTATACACGAAATTCGGTCCTGCGGTTTTCAGCATGGCTCGTCCACGAACAAGGTTCCCCCGGTTCACATCCATTTAACAACTGGTCCGCCCCTTTTCCGACGGAGATCAGTTGTTTTGTGGAAACACCTCGTTTCAATAAGTAGGATTCCAACTCAATGGCTCTTGTTTTGGTTACACGCATCGTCTTGTTGTCTGCAGCATCGAGAAACGACGCGGCATCCTCATGCGTTCGGATTTCAAGTAGCATTTGCGGATTCAATCGCAGGAAATCGACAAGAGCGAGCAGTTCAGTGGTTTCCCTGGACTTCAACGTAGTGGCGAGCGGATCGTGTTGGAGCGCTAGTTCAAAGGGTTTTCCTCCAGCAATGGACTCGACATAAGCATAGTCACGAAGCATTTCTACAGGGTTCAGCATCAAGTCAGTTTGAGCATCGAGGTCATCCACTGATAGCACTTGTCGACTGACCAGATAGCCGGGAAGCTTCATCTCCATTCTGTACATTCTATGCTTCGGAAGGGCAATGGTGATGCTGCCGTTCAAGTCGCTTGTCAATCGAATGGCCGACGCATTCTGCTCATCAATGAGGACGATCGGAACACGAGGAACCTCTTGATTGTTTTTTCCGGAGCGAGTCGTAAAGGTGTACTTCTCGTAGTTGTCGAGCAATTCGACTTGGTAGATTTTGTCGATGCCTCCGCGATCTGAACATACAAATCCGGATTGGCCTGTAGCGTCTAAAGCCAACGAGTGGTCATCGGAGAGTGTATTGATCGGGAAGGGAAGGCGGAGAGGAGTGGTCCAATCATCTCCCGATCTCCAATGCTTCTTGGACGCATCAGTAGCCGGAATTTGCTTCGCTGAGTAGATGTCCAATCCCCCTAAACTAGGAAGGCCATTGGATGAAAAGTACAGTGTGCCCTCAGCATCGAATGAAGGGAAAACTTCATCGCCAGGCGTGTTGATGTGAGGACCTAAGTTGATGGGTTCTTCCCAAAAAGTGCCATTTCGCTGGGAATACCACAAGTCGATACCGCCTTGAGATTCGGGCGAAGGCAAATCCGTAGCAAAATAGAGCCTGGTACCGTCGGGAGACCAGGTCGGATGAACAAACGTATATCCTTTTTCAACGAACGGGAATGGAGCTGGATTTGACCAATCTCCGGAAGCCGTTTTCTGTGCCACCAGCAATTGGTGTCTACCCGCCATCGGGTCGCCGAACCAAGCGAATCCGTCTTTGGCCTTTCTTGAGAATGCAATGGATCTTCCGTCAGGGGAGAGACTGACCAAACCGTCATGTCGCGGTACATCCCAAGAAGTCCACTTCGATGTGCGCATCACGCGGTTGTCCTGAGCGGCCAAATCCATGACGATCATCTCTTGTTGATCTGTTCGGGTGAGCGAGGTTTGATCTCCCCATTGATAGGGCTCGCTTGAAAAATAAACGCGACCCTCGCTGATTCGGGGCGATGACGCAATGGATATATCGGGTATGTCAAACGACTGCACGCTCCAAAATTGTGGGTCGGACTCAATGAAGAGTTCTTCTTCGCATTTGTTCCATAAGGCTGTTGCATATGGACTCGGATTGTCATCAACCATTTGCGGTTCGATGACCAAGGCTGCAGCTTCATATTTCCCTTGATTCATGAGGGATGTGGCCCAGTCTACCTGATCTTGTCTGGTGATCAGCGTCATGTGATCGATCGCTTCGTATGTTTTTTGAGCGCCTTCGAAATCGGACAAGAACAACTGAGTCGTTCCCAGCATACGCCAAGCCATGGTGTCATTGGGCCATTGATTCACAGCTTGATGCAAAGCACTGGTCGCCTCTTCATAACGGGCCTCGTCATACGCTTTGACGGCTTTCCAGAAATGTCGGGAATTGCACGAAGGCAGAAGAACGAGAAGCCCTAACCCGATCAGGGAGAGGGAAGCCATGAACCGCGGGCGAGCATGGGTGGATAGGCGAAGAGGGGAGATGGTATTTTTCAAAGCCAAATCGTCGATGAATGGGTGAAGACGTTTCCACCTTCAACAATATTATGCGCTTTGGACAGACTAGATACCGTCTTTCTCACGGAGTTTCCACAATGCAATATGGGATAACGCGATACCTGCAGCGACGGAAACATTCAGACTTCCGGTCTTTCCAACCATGGGCAATTGCACTTGGAGCTCACATTTTCTGAGCACATCTGATGAGATTCCATGTTCCTCATCGCCCAAAACCAAGCACATAGGAAGGGGCAATTCGACTTCGTGAATCGGTTCTGCCGCTTTTTCAGAAAGCGCCACCAAACGGATGCCGTTGGCCATAAGCGTTTGGAGGGCAGCCGGGAGATGATTGGCCCGGGCAACGGGCAAACGAAGCAGTGCCCCGGAAGAAGATTTGATGGCGTCTTCTTGAATGGGAGCAACGCCAGAAGCCGGAATGATCAACGCGGTGGCGCCAAAACACTCTGCACTTCGCGCAATCGCGCCCAAATTCCTGACATCCGTCACACCATCGACAGCGACGAAAAGAGGAGCTTCGCCTGCCTCATAGGCTCTTGCGATGAGTTCTTCTAATGGTTGAAATGTGATCGGAGAGAGGAAAGCGATTAATCCTTGATGATTCTTTTGAGTAATCCGATCGAGTTTCTCTCGCGGCACGCGCTGAACAGGAATGTCGAGATCACGAAGTTGTTGAAGCAACGCTCCTGTGCGTTCACTTTTTTCATCCCGTTGAATGAGTACGCGTTGCAGTTCTTTCCCTGCGTCTAGTGCCTCGAGAACGGGATGCCAACCAAAAATGAGAGAAGCAGATTCAGGTGCTCGCTTTCGAAACGAATTGTTTTCATGATTGCGTGGCTTGGAAGGACCGCGGAATCCTCCACGTTGCTGGTCATGCGGACGACCGCCGTCAGCTGAGGAAAAAGAAGGCTTTCGTCCTGAGTTGTCAGGGCCTGGAGGGAAATCGTTCGACATGGGAACCGTTCGGGGTTGCAACAATGAAATTCAACAAGAGCGATTCAAAGGTACCCTTGAAAAAGCAACATTAGTCCGGGGAAATGCGTCCATTGCGCCAATTGGTTACCATCCGGTCCCAGGACATCCTGTATTGAATGTTGCGACCGAGGGAATAGAAGTTGTCATCCCAAGGGTGCGAAGCTTTGAGAAACCGAAAAGTCACCGAGTTGACGGACCCTTCTTCGCCGTAAATCCACCATTCGCTTTCTCGTGTTCTTCGAATCTTGGTGGGAATGCCGAAGACAATGTGCACCATCCCGCGGTCGGTCCTCCAACCGGGCAAAACCCCGCTGAAAAAACGATTGGCTTCTTCTACACGGCCGTAATACGTCGCGATGAGTTGAGCACCTCGGTCCTTTTCGTTGGCGCAATTCAACCAGAAAGCATCGAGCGCCGCTTTCGGGTCGCTGCTTCCAACCATCTGTTCAAACTCCGAGCGCGCTGTGATGTAGCGACTGGATTTGATCATCAACCGCAGATCGCGCACCTGATCATAAGGCAGTTCAGAGCCGTAGATGCGTTGAACAACGTTGCGAGAATCCACGGCGTCCAGAATGACATTGATGCCTTCGTCAACGACATAGGAAACCCAGCCCGAGTCATTGGCGCGAAGGGAAGAACGCAGGATGGGTTGCAATGTGTCCGATCGGTCCTTGACGAAGGAAAATGGTGGGGCGGGCATGGACTCCGGGACTTCAATGCTCGCATGTCGCCAGAGTGTGCCCGGTGTCGCCTGAAAATAAATCGTGTCACCAGCAACGGCATGTTGATCGCTATATGGCCACGCCATCTTGTTGAAGGCCGCCCGATTTTCTTGGGGATTGGAGACAGAAACGGCCCACTTCGTGCTTGTTTTTCGCAGCTGGTCTTCCAGTTTGAAGGAGATGGAGTGGGTCGATTCATCCTCTCTGATGATGTCATTCCAGGCCAGCCGAACGGAGTGACGCTCCCATTCTGGCGCAAAAGAGACCAGGGTGTCGCTCCATTGAAGCAGGGTTTGCCCAACGTGCCAAGTCAAGGCAGAGACAAAAGGGGCTTGGGGGGACTCTCTTAGATAGAGACACTCAGAGCGCTTGACTTCGAGATAGACATCGACAGAGTCTCGAGTGATGGGAACGATGACGGCTCGAGGATGCAACAAACTGGATTCGTAGTCATAAGGTCGATCGGTGTTCGAAGCAAGCGTTTGCGAGGTCGTCACACATCCGGACCAAGCCAGTGAAAAGACGCCGACCAAAAGCAAAAAGGTCAAGTATTTGCAATCTCTTCGACTCATCCTTCGGTTTTTGGTTCAGTGGAGGAGGCTATTTCGTTGGTTGTATTCCAGGTGTCGGCGTGATCGAGCAACTCTTCGGGCAAGGTGGACTTCACAGGAACCCCCAATTCGCGCATCATTTCTGCTTGCCGAATTGCACTGCCTTTGCCTGTTTTGAGCCGCTTCAATGCCTCGTCATAACTCGCATTGGCCTGCCCCAGTTTTTTGCCGACATCGAGCAATGAACCCACGAAGCGATTCAGTTGATCATAGAGTTTGCCGCCTCGATCCGCAATCCGTTGGATGTTGGCCTTCTGTTCCTCTTGCTGCCAGACATAACTAATGGTTCGAAGCGTGGCAATCAAGGTGCTTGTCGATACCAACAATACATTTTTGCGCAGCCCTTCTTCCTGCAGCTCAGGGAGCGCCTTGCCAAGGGCCATCCAAGCGGCTTCGACCGGTACGAACATCAGCGCGTAATCTGTACTCCGGCCGTAGAGTTGAGCATAGTTTTTGGCGCCCAGTTCTCGAATGTGCTTCTGAACACTCTGAACGTGCAATTTAGCCTGCAAGGCCTGGTCTTCTGGGCTTTCAGCGTGTGTCAAGCGTTCATAGGCTGTGAGGCTGACTTTGCTGTCAATGACAAGCACCTTGTCATCCGGTAAGTGAATTAAAAAGTCGGGCCGCAAGGATCGGCCTTCTTCGTTTTTGACGGTCGACTGTTTCGAGAAATGCGTGCCTTCTACCAGGCCAACTTGTTCCAGAATACGCTCCAGTTGGTATTCTCCCCAATCACCCTGCACCTTGCTATCCCCTTTGAGTGCAGAGGTTAAGTTCTGCGCGTCGGTTTGCAACGATTGATTCAATTTAAAGAGCTTTTCGAGTTCCTTATCCAGCTGACCGAGCTGCTCTCGCTCGTTGCCGTAAAACTCCTTCATTTGCTTTTGCAGTTCTGAAAACCGCTCCTTCATGGGATTCAAAACATCCTCCAGCGTCTTCTTACCGCTATTTGCCAGATCCTTCTGGTGGCGCAAGGCATTTTCTTCCATGATATTGCGAGCGAGTAGGTCGAATTCTTTGCGCATTCTGACTTCTCGATCGGCCTGTCCTTTTTCTAAGTCCGATGCCTTCTGTTCGGCTTTCCCTTTGTATTCTAAGGCATTTTGCAACGCTGTTCGGGTGGACTCGAGTTCGTTGCGCAGACGATCACACGCTTCAGTCCGTTCATCACGTTCGACGCGAAGCTTCGTAAAAGATTCCAAATCAATGGGCTCCGTTTTGCTTTGAGAAGTTTTGTTCCGTCGCGCTGAAATCCACAGTACGCCGAGGATTGCGGCACACATGCACACGACTATAAAGAAGAGGATGGTGATAAGTTGTGAATTCGCCATGAGAGGAAGGTACATCGAAACGTAACCTTGGAAAGGATTTTTTCGTTGAGAAGATTAAACTTTAAATAACCGCAATCATGTCACGGTTTTTACAATGGACTTTAGGACTTTGCATTGCATCGGCGTTGTTTGCGTCATGCGCTACGAGCTATCAGGCTTGCGCCGCTTATTCAGAGGTGGAGGTCTGTGATTGACTCCAATCGAAAGAAACATTTTTCGTTACGTCACCGTGCAGTGACCGGGCAACCGGACATGCGCGGGTTGTGCGTTCCAGTAATTCTCGTTGCTTCTCCGTAACGCCCGGGACGTCGATTTTCAATACGATGTCGATGCAATCGATTCTTCGTGGATTTGAGGCCATCGTTTTCCTGACCGAAGCATGCATGCTCCCGATGCTCAATCCCATGTCCTTGGCTTTGATGCCCATGATGGTCATGACACAGCTTGCTAGAGCAGCTGAAACGAGATCAGTCGGGGAGAATGCTTGACCGAGACCGTTGTTGTCCACGGGTGCGTCAGTGATGACCTCCTGGCCGGAAGCGATGTGCTGCATGGTGGTGCGCAGTGGGTCATGATATGTGAGCGAATAATGCGGAGAGTTTGTGGTCATTGTCTTTGGGGTTAAAGTGAAGAGTTGCAAAGGTGCGATGCTTCAAGCTTCTTCCGAACTAACTTTGTCTTCTATGCGCGGTTTTCGAATCCCCATGCTTTGGAGCTGCCTCATTTGGTTGGG
Organism: uncultured Flavobacteriales bacterium; assembly: GCA_937881575.1. Classification (GTDB taxonomy): domain Bacteria; phylum Bacteroidota; class Bacteroidia; order Flavobacteriales_D; family Sanyastnellaceae; genus UA16. The sequence continues at coordinate 16,392 of CALGEI010000101.1, forward strand.
TGGCTTGTCAGTTGGCAGCACATGGTCTCAAGAGACTCAAGGAGTGATGGCGACAGGGGATGAGGCCGTTTATGGAGCCAATGGCTCTGCAGTGGTTCCCCTCACAGATGAGATCCAATACGGCATCCTGATGTTCACCCAGGGCGGTGGATTGACACTTCGTCGTGGATTCTATCGCAACGCTTTTAAAATAAGCTGGTGGGGAGCTGACCTTTTGATCTTTAAGCACCCCAAAGAAGAGCGCATCACCAATCCTGTCTACGAGGATGGTCGGTCATATGTCTATGGAAAGGTCAATGCAATGCATCTTTTTCGTGTTTGGAAGGGCGGGCAAAAACTGCACGGAGAGAAGTTGAGAAAGGATGCCGTAAGATTGAGTAGTCTTTGGAGATATGGCGTGACGTTGGGTTTGCTCAAGCCGGTGTATATGGAAATTGGGTATCCTGACATCCCCTACGACTACATCGCCACGGAACGATACGACCCGACCGTTCATTATTCCAGTAACATCTTTGGTCAAGCTCAGTGGATGTATGGGTTGGATGAATTGGCGGTGGTTCCAGGGTTCCATGCCAGCTATGCGCTGGATTTTGAATATGGAACGGAACGGCATATTCAACGAACGTTAACGGCAGGTGTTGCCGTGGATGCCTTTCTTTCACCGCCTGAGATTTTTGCAGCGTCTTTTGAACAGAATAGCCGAGCTTTTGTCACATTGTTTGCGACCTTTGAATTGGGAAGCAATTGGACCCGTTGATTATGACTGCTACTTCAACCTCTTCTGAGAATGCCTTGACAGGCCGAGTGCCCAAGCCGAAATGGCTGAGGGTTAAATTGCCTACGGGTGAGCCTTACAAGAAGGTGCGGGAAATTGTTTCGGAGCACAAGCTGCACACCATTTGTGAAAGCGGTCACTGTCCGAATATGGGCGAGTGTTGGGGAGCAGGCACAGCGACTTTTATGATCTTGGGCAACATCTGCACGCGCAGTTGTGGTTTTTGCAATGTGGCGACAGGAAAGCCTTTGGAAGCGGATTTGTTTGAGCCAGGACGTGTGGCGCAGTCCGTTAAGTTGATGGGCGTCAAGCACGCGGTGATCACCTCTGTTGATCGCGATGACATGCCTGATGGGGGAAGCGAAATTTGGGCGCAAACGGTTCGCGCCATTCGTCACCAGAGTCCATCAACGACATTGGAAACATTGATTCCTGATTTTGCAGGCAAGTGGGAAAACCTTGAACGCGTCATTGATGTCGCTCCTGAGATTGTTTCACACAACTTGGAAACGGTGCGTCGTCTCACGAAGCAGGTGCGAATTCAAGCAAAGTACGACCGCAGTTTGGAGGTGTTGAGACGCCTGCGGAAAGCAGGAATGAAGACCAAGTCGGGCATTATGCTCGGCCTGGGAGAGACCTTTGAGGAAGTCGTAGAAGCAATGGATGATTTGCGCAGTGTTGATTGTCAGATTTTGACTTTGGGCCAATACCTACAGCCAACCCCCAAGCATCTGCCCGTGGCAGAGTTTATCCATCCAGATGTTTTCGCAGAACTGAAGGAATTGGGACTGAAAAAAGGCTTCCGATTCGTCGAAAGTGGACCTTTGGTTCGGTCAAGTTACCATGCGGAAAAGCATTTGTTTTAATCTTCTGTTGAGACGTTGATACTTGAAATTCCGCGGATGGCGGATGGTTTCAGGATTTTCAGGCCCCTGACAAGAACAAGAGGGGACGTCATTGGTTGTCATGCTTTACAAGCAGCCTCTTTGTTGTACCTTTCCATTCCTGAATGGACAAAACTGTAACCATGCAATTGAACAAGTTTTTTGCCGCCGGAGCGGTAGCGACCTTCGCTTTTTTGGGCTGGACGCTGAGTTTCTCACCAGTGGATTCTGCCACTGTTTCTGAATCTGGACCAAGTGCTTATTTGCCGAGAACGGCAGACGCATTGGAAGCCTCACCGGAAGGTGCTTGGGAAATCCAAAAAATGATGCGGGGTGACATCGAAACGGGCGAGATGAATGAAGCTGGACTGAACGAATTGCGTGAAGACGTTATTCGGTTGGCCTCACAACAAGCATCGAATGATCGTTCAACAGAGCATTATTGGAACGAAATGGGTCCTGATAACATTGGGGGGCGAACGCGCGCCATTGTAGCGGTCATTCCAGAAGATGGAAGTGAAGAGACGGTTCTCTACGCAGGTTCTGTTTCCGGTGGATTGTGGAAGAGCGACAACGGTGGCAATGATTGGAACCAAATGTTCGGTTTGGATAATACGGTGATTGGTTCCTTAGCAGTCACCGGGAATGGTGACCTCTACGTTGGATCTGGTTCATTGTTTGAAGGAGGTTCCGGAGAAGGAGGCAGCGAATTTCGTGGCCGAGGAATTTGGTGGTCCAATGATGGCGAGAATTTCTCCATGGTAGAGGGGACTGACCCCGGAGAATTCGGTTCAGGAGATTTTTCTGCCACAGATGCGCTCGTAGCGGATCCAAGTGACGATAACCGCGTGTGGTTTGGAAGCAATGCGGGCTATGGCTTTATTGAAGACGGTGTTTTGACAATGAGCCCCGGTAACCTGAGCGGTCCTGTTTCTGACATGGCGATTGCGTCCGATGGATCTTACATGCTTGTTGGGATGTACAACTGTCGCGTTTACCGGAGTACGGACAATACGTTTACAAACTTCGTTTCGGTTTCTGGTTCAAACGGTGACGACACGGTATTGCCGCAAAGTGGCAATGGTCGTGTTCGCATTGCGATTTCAATTGACGATCCTAGCAGCGCTTTCGCATTGTTTGCCACAAGTGGCGGTTCGTTCGGAGGGTTGTACCACTCTGGCAGTGCGGGTGAAGAAGAGTCTTGGAGCAATGTATGGCCTGATGATGCTCCTGGGGCAACCCCGCTTCCGAGAAATCAAGGTATTTATGATTTGGCATTGGGGGTGCAACAAGGAAGTCCCGAAATCGCTTATGTTGGCGGCATCGAACTGTGGCGATCAGGTCCGAATCAACAAGCAGAATTGGCGGCATATGCCTTTGACTTTGCTGGGACCGACTTCGATGTTCACGCTGACATTCATGACATCATGTTTACGCCGAGCGGCAACATGTACATTGTAGGTGACGGAGGAATTTATAAAAGCACAGATGGCGGCCAGTCTTACAACGACATCAATCGCGATTATTCGGTGACGCAGTTTTATGGCATGGACCACAGTGCGCGCAGTGCTGTTTTGGGAGGCACGCAAGACAACGGATCACTGTTTATTCCTGCGAGCGGATATTTCTTGAGTGATCAAGAAGCTGTGGAAGTGAACGGTGGAGACGGATTTGACTGCGCTATTTCTCAAATTACAGAGTTAGAAGGGTATGAGTATGCGTTCTATGCAGCGTCTCAAAATGGAGGACTTGTTCGGGGAACAATTGGACCAGGGGCTCTCAATAACTACGGGAACTTCTATGATGAGAATATCGCTGAATTGATCAATGAGGAAGGTGAAATAGGTCAGTTTTATTCAGTTGTACGGTTGTATGAGAACACTGAAGACGTGGACACACAGAGCTCTGTGATTTTGGTCAACCCTTACAGTGAATCCGTAGAAGACAGCACTTTTACGCTCTCGACAGCCAACCAAAACTTAAACTTCGACTATACGCTTCCTGAAGGAGAGGTGTTGCCATTCTATGATCAATTGATTCGTCCGGATCGCTTGCTGGATTATGAATTGGAAGAAGACCCTGACTATTTCTGGATGGATGCCCAAGTGGCCACTCCACAATTGGATTGCGTTACGGATAGCACGTTCGTAGGACAGGAAGAGGTCATCGCTGACATCAGTCCCATCGTGGACTCTGTTTTTGTAGAGGCATGGGAAGAGTGGGTTTACAATACAATTGGATACGACACCACGTTTGCGATGGTGGATGTCTTTGATGTGATGACGACCTGTGACACGATGTATTTCCATCCAGGGGATACCATGGCGAATGTTCCAGGGCGATTGCAGGTCAAGGATCCATATACTGCGATTACAATCGCCGGTTTTAATGGAGGCAATGGCATTTGGATGACACGTGATGGCTTGAATTTCAATACGACGCCATCATGGATTCGCTTGGACAACGCTCCAGCGGGCACAGGTACTAAAGCTGTCGAGTTCACAGTCAATGTGGAGCCAGAGGCGGGCAACCACATGTTTGTGAGCGGATGGGATGGCAAGTTGTACCGATTTGATGGCATGGAGTCCATTTACAGCCAAGATGATGTTCCTGCGAACATGGGCAAGCAAATTCGATCTTTGGGAGCGGCCATCACTGGAATATCGGTTGATCCAAACAACCCCAATCACGTGGTGATTTCGGTGGGTGGTTACGGAACGGTGAACACCGGAAAGGTTCAGGAGACGTTCAATGCATTGGCTGACGCCCCGGATTGGAATAACATTTGGAATGTGAATGACTTGGATCGCATGCCTTGCTATGATGTGATCATCGATGCGATGGATCCTTCAGGAGAAACGATTTTAGTGGGGACGGAGTACGGCGTTTTTGCAACGGACAATGGTGGAGCGGATTGGGTGATCTCAAATCAAAATATGGCATCCACTTCCAGTCAAATTACCGCGCCTGTATTTGATTTGAAGCAACAATGGCGTGGTGCAGCTGCTTGGATCAATCCTTCGAATCAAGGTGCGATTTACGCAGGAACGCACGGACGGGGAATCTTCCGGTCTGACTTGTTCTTGGGTACGAATGATCCTACTGATGATGCCGTCGTGAATGCGCAAGTTCTTCAGGTCTATCCCAATCCTGTGAACGGTTCTTCCGTGACCGTTCAGTCAGAGGCGATGCGTGGTGACTTCCAGTTGCAGGTATTTGATTTGACCGGTAGATTGTCTGTAGACCAGGCCGTCCGTTCTTACATGGGAGGTCCATTGACATTGGATGTTTCAGGATTGGGCAACGGCACGTTCATTGTCCGGATGGCCAGTGGCCAATTCCAACAAACATCGAAATTGTTGATTCGCCGTTAATACGAACCAGCAGGAAATAAAAACCCCCTACCAGATAACTGGTGGGGGGTTTTTGATTTAAAACAAAATATTGAATCTTCCATCAAGCAGGTTGATCAAGAAATGCCTGTCCATTGACAATGCGCGCTGAGGTGAAGTGATGCAACCAGTCGCCCATGTTGATGTAGCGCGCATCTTTCCTTCCTGGCAATGGATGCCGAACTCTCAGGTCAAGCGGTAAATGCCGATGACCAAAGAAAAAGCAGTCGATGTCCTGAGTCTTCAAGACTTCTTTGCAGTGGTGCCAAAGCCATTCGCCCTCTGGTCCTGTGTAGGTGTCCTCCTGCGGGCCTTGTGAGGCCCTGCTATTCCTTGAGAAGTACGAAGCCAACGGAATGCCTAAGTCGGGATGTACGAGTCGATACGCGCCTTGAAGGAGCTTGTTGGTAAAGATTTTCTTGAGTCGTTTGTACGAAGCGTCTCCAGGACCCAGTCCATCGCCGTGGCCAATCATGCAACGTAAACCGTCGTATTCTCGAACAATGGGTTCTCGGTGGACTGAGACGCCCAGCTCGTCTTCGAAATAGCCAAAGGTCCAGAGGTCGTGGTTGCCCACATGGAAATGCACGGGAATCCCACGATCGGTGATCCGTGCGATGGCTGCGAGCAAACGGACGGCTCCCTTGGGAACAGCATGTCGGTATTCAAACCAAAAGTCAAACAGGTCGCCAACGAGGTGAATTTCAGTTGCTGGGCCGAGCTGAGCATGTCCTGTTCCCGCGGCGGCATCTTCCAACCACTGCACGAAACGGACTTCTCGAATTCGGCTTTCCGCCGGATTCGGCGCACCCAAATGCAAATCGGAAGCGAGGTAGATACGTTGCAAACGGCGCGGTTATGGAAGCAACTGTTGCAATTGAGAGACCAAAGCGCCACCACGCAAATGCGTCGCTACAATCGTCCCTTCTTGATCGATCAAAACCGTATGAGGAATGCTATTCACACCATATGCTCTGGCGGCTGCATTGCTCCATCCTTTGAGGTCACATACATGATTTGGCCATTCCAATTGGTCTTGAGCAATCGCGTTGGTCCAGCGTCCAATCTCTTTGTCCAAAGAGACTGAGAAGATTTCAAACCCCTTGGATTGATATTGTTGATAGGCTCGAACAACAGCAGGGTTTTCTCTGCGACAGGGTCCACACCAAGAAGCCCAGAAATCGATCAGCACCACCTTGCCTCGCAGGTCACTCAACTTACGCGGTTTTCCAGTGGGGTCATTCATGACGATCTCTGGGGCTTCGTCGCCCACCGTGTAGCGAGAGTTTTTCTTTGGACGGGGCTTGTTGGCACCATTGCCCGTAGGAATGGTGCGCACATTGGTCGCTGCTTGCATCTTGGCTTCTTCGCCTTGGATGACGCTGCTTAAAACTTGATGGTAAGCTCCTCCGCCTAACGCGGCGCTTGTTGATTTGAGCACCTCCTTGAAAGTGGCTAGGTTGGGGCGAATGTCTAAGTGTTCCAAAGGGCCGAGGCAGGCTGGGGAACCGGCGTGTTCTTCGATGAACTTTTTGGCCCACGTAGAAATTTCGGATTGAAGCTCAATGCTTTGGTTCGAAAGGTTTTGCTTTTGGCCGACATTCTGCGCTTGCTGCATGCTCACGCGCATCATGCTCATTCGATCTTGCAAAGGCATGGCGACCGAGTAGTATTCCGATGCTTCTTGCGCTGCTTTGAATCCACTGATATCAGCATCGGCAATGTAGCCGGCGTTTGGGATTGTGGCCTGAATGAAGAGGTGCTTCGTACTGTCCATGATCACCACCATCGGCTTGGTCTTCTCCACCATGATTTGATAAAAGTCCATGGGCAGAGGCCGTTGCGGCTCAAGCTTGAAGTGTCCGTTCGAGTCGGTATGCGTGGCGTCGATAGCAATGAATTGACCGCGCTTGCCTTCTTGCCCTTGCATCCACTTCTTGAGCTCCACCTCAACGTTCATACCGTTGGCCCCTGAGAATGTACCTTCAATGATGTTGCCAGGTCCCGTCGTCCCTTCCATTTGACAACCTCCGGCCAACACGAGCAACAGAAGTAAGCTGCCTATACCCGGTAAAAATGAATGTAGCTGAAATATGACCCGATTCTTCATGGTGTAAATATCTTGAATTTTCCCGTCCCTTCGAATTTTCAGCGGTGCGTCATTTATTGACCGCATGTTGGTGCCGATCAATTTGGTTTTTGAGCCAATCATGAAGGGGAGTTTGAGGAATCAGTTGGGCTTGAATGGGCTCGTAACGAATGTCCAAGCCTTCGGTGTTCATTCCATCGAGTCTCGTGACGTCTTTTTCAGTGGTGACGAGTGCCTGAAGTCGGTCTGATTCCAAAATGACCCGCCAGCGTTTTGTGTCTTTTTCCGAGAAAGTGCCGTGATCAGCAAAGACTTCGCGGCGGACGACTTGGAAACGTTCTGTGAGTCGGTCCATAAAGCGTTCAGGGCGCGCAATGCCAGCCACGGCGAGGATGCGTTCTCTCTGAGAGGGGGAGGTGTGGGCAATTCCATCTTTTGCCGGCGCACCAGTGGGATAGGATCGCAAGGGCATTGGCTGCATCGTGGTGCCAAAATGAACCCGGTGCACGGGCCAACCAGCTGCTTTCAATCCGGCTTCCAATGCACCGTCCTGTCCTTCTTGAAGCCGGGTCGCGATCGCGGCATCAAACTGACTCATTCGAGAGGGGAGGTCACGCAATCGACCAAGTGGTAAAAGCTGGTCCTGTGCAATGGGCTGTGTGGTGTCCAAAACCAGAATTGAAAGCGTTGGTTTCAAGGATCGGTGCTGCAGGGCATCGTCACAGACAACCCATTTCAATTGGAGGCATTCAGCGCGCATGCGCTCCAGACCCGCCAAGCGATCTTCACAAACGGCCATCACGGCATGAGGGAGTTTGCGCCGTAACATCAGAGGTTCATCGCCTACATCCGTTGACTTGCTGATGGTTTCGACCCACCGAAATCCTTTGGAATCCCTTCCATAGCCTCGACTCAAAATTCCCACAGTGCCCTGGCCTAGGATCAGCTCCATTTCCAGGACCAATAATTCGGTCAACGGGGTTTTGCCCGTTCCACCGACCGTGAGGTTGCCCAAAACGACCGTAGGAAGTGCTCCGGGCTTGGATTGCAACACGCGTTGGTCGTACAAAAAATGACGCATACGCAGCACGAGTCCAAAAAGGACACTCCATGGCCAGAGGACAGCATTGCGAATCATGTGCTCAAATTACGGGTTATTCCTAAGCGCAATTACCTTTGAGACATGCAAGTTGCTCAAACCACAAGCGTTCAGGCCATCATGGATGTGCTCGAACAATGGGCGCCGCCGGTGCTCCAAGAGTCCTATGACAATTCAGGGTTGTTGGTTGGGGATCGAACGGCTTCGATCGATGGTGTCTTGGTCTCATTGGATTGCACCGAAGCCGTCGTAGAAGAAGCTGCTCGTAGAGGAGCGGGAATGATTGTCTCTCACCATCCAATTGTATTTCAGGGGCTCAAACGATTGACGGGGGAGAATCATGTGGAACGCACAGTCATGGCGGCCATTCGTCATGGAATTGCCTTGTACGCCATTCACACCAATCTAGACAATGTAGCCGATGGTGTCAATCAAAAATTGGCAACGGCCGTCGGATGTTTGCCGGAATCACTGCGGATTTTAAGGCCGAAGCCCGCGCTCTTGAATCAGTTGGTGGTTTACGTGCCTCAAGAAGAGGCAGGGCGCGTACAAGAAGCACTTTACGCCGCAGGAGCAGGTCAAATTGGGGCCTACGATGAATGTGGTTGGTCGGTGCAAGGACAAGGAACATTCCGGCCGCTAGCCGGTTCCAATCCAACCATTGGCCAGCAGGACATGCGCAGTGAATTGAATGAAACCCGGGTTGAGGTGGTCGTGGAAACATGGAAGTTGAGCCAAGTCTTGGCGGCCATGAAAGAAGCCCATCCCTATGAAGAGGTTGCACACAGTGTTTGGACTTTGGCCAATATCAGTGGAGAAGTCGGGAGTGGGATGATCGGAGAATTGGCCGAGCCCATGATGGAAGCGGCGTTCTTAGATCAACTCAAAACAAACCTGGGAAGTGGAGCGATTCGGCATACAGATTTGTGCGGTAATCCGATTCGGAAAGTCGCTGTTTGCGGAGGTTCTGGAAGCTTTTTGCTGTCGGATGCCATCCGATCAGGAGCCGATGTCTTTGTGACTTCAGACTTCAAATACCATGAGTTTTTCGGGGCTGAAGGACGCATCCTGATTGCCGATGTTGGACACTATGAAAGTGAATGGCAAACAACGCACTTGATTGTGAGCCGCTTAAACAATAAATTCACTAATTTTGCCATCCATTTGGCAGAGGCCAATCCGAATCCTATTCACTATCGCTGACCCATACCATGGCAAAGAAGACCACTGTTTCTACCGCTGAAGACAAGCTCCGGGCCCTCTACGACTTGCAAATTATTGACTCTCGCATCGATCGCATCCGCGTGGTTCGAGGTGAATTGCCTTTGGAAGTAGAAGACCTCGAGGACGAGATTGAAGGATTGCGCACCCGTTTGGAGCGTTTGGAAGAGGAAGTTGATTTGGTTAACCAGCGCATCGCTGCTTACAAGAACCAAATAGAGGAGAGCAACGGCCTGATCACCAAGTATACGGAGCAGCAAAACAATGTCCGCAACAACCGTGAATTCGACTCTTTGAACAAGGAGATTGAATACCAGACGTTGGAGATCGAATTGTGCGAAAAGAAGATCCGTGAATGCATGGCGCAGGCGGAGCAGAAAGCAGAGACCGTTGTCTCCAGCAAAGAGAAAGTGGAGATGCGGGATGCTGATCTCGTAGGCAAGCGCTCAGAATTGGCTGAAATCATCTCTGAGACGCAAGCGGAAGAGTCTGTGTTGACTGATTTGAGCGAAAAAATGTCCGCTTCGATTGAAGCGCGTTTATTGGCCAGCTATCAGCGTATCCGGAATTCAGCCAAGAATGGTTTGGCGGTTGTTCCGATCGAACGAGAGGCTTCAGCAGGTTCTTACATCAAGATTCCACCACAGCGTCAGATTGACATTGCGCAGCGGAAGCGAATCATCGTGGACGAGCATAGCGGTCGAATCCTTGTTGACAAAGAGTTGGCAGAAGAGGAGCAAGCGCGCATCGAGACACAGATCACCAAGGCAATCGCCAAGGCAAAGAAATAAAAAGGGCATCGAAACCCTGAAGAGTTTAAAAGCCCTGTTTACCCATTGGTAGACAGGGCTTTTTTAATGGGCACAAAGTGGTCATGTCCGGGAAGAGGGCGTGAGCTTTGGGTCGTTGTGGATTTACATTCTAAAGCCCAGAGCGACCACGACCATGCCGTGGGTTTGGAAAACGTGCGCGGGGTCGACGAGGTCGGGGTCGAACAAGTAAAGATTCTGTTCGGTCCAGCTGCGACGATAGGTCATGGCGCTATACCATTTTTCAGAACGATGCCCGAAACCAAAGCTGGCTTGATACCGCTTGGTATCCGAAATGACTTCAATGGCGCTGGTGTAGGGCGAGGTTTCCATGCCGGCACCCAATCGCAGCCGCCAAACCTTTTGGATTCGAAATTCGGCTCCAACGCGGGCCATCCGGGATGTCCCATAAACGCTGCGGAGCGATTCGTTCTCGACGGCGTAATCGTAGGCATTGTCCGGTGAAAAAGCGCTTTTTCGCAATTCTCCTGAAGCATAGTCAACGACTTCATAATCCGCGCTGACAACTCCCGTTTTCCCTAAGACAAAGGCCGCTGAGGCGATGAAGCGAGAAGGGGTGAAGACCGTGTATTCAATGCGATTGAAAGGAGACAACACGTCGTATTGGTCGCCGGCTTTGAATGAACTTGCAATTCCCGTGGAATATTCGTCGGTGAGGTTCAGCCGCGATCGACTGTGGTAGGCGACTCCCAATCTGAGCCAAGGTGATGGTACAGCAATCAATCCAAGTTTGACATTGATTCCGCTGCCCGAGATGTCTAAATTTTCCCGAAATGTCCACTCCGCCAAATCCAAAGAATCGACCTGGGGTATTTCACGATGCCGGGTTTCTTCACTGAATTCGACACTGACAATTCCGAGCGAAATCCCAACGTAGAGAATCTCGGACAACCCCGATCCGAAGCCAATGCTCGTTTCAGACAATTGCCCTGTCCGTTCAATGCTTTTGCTCGTGAGGGCTCCACCAACGGGGATGGCTGAGATGTAGGAGGTTGGGTCTTCGTTGGGGTGGGGATCCAACAAGTATGTGTCCCAAGCCAAGCTTGCCGTGAAAGGATGGCTGTCATAGAGGTCATTGGCTGAATACCCTTGTGCTTGAATCAGAAAACTGGAGAGCAAGCTATTTTCGAACGGGATGCCGTCGATCTCAATGGTTTGGTTGTAGTTGGCTCGACTTGAATGTGTGACAGATAAGGTGGATACGGGCCAATCGGGATTGACCGAAGGATAGCTTAATGCGATTCCGAGGTTGGTTCCAATACCGCCCAATTTGTTGGAGTTTCTGAATTGACCTGCCAGGCTAATCTTGGCCTTCTGAGAGGCAAACCCGCCTGTGAATCCGACATCCCCTCTGCGGTACATACCAAGTCCCGCAGGATTCCCCGAGAGACACGACAAATCGGCTCCCAATGCGCCAAAAGCGCCTCCCATGCCCATGGTTCTCGCCGAACCCAGAGATTCTTGGTAGCTGTAGCGGAAGACATCGTCTTCACTTTGACCCCAACTCCATGTGGCTGCCAACGACAGGCACAGAGCCATCAACCCGCTTCTAAATTCCTTCATGTGCTTGATCAGAGTCCGCCGCCACGTTTGGGGCGACTGGTTCCGGCGGGACGGCTTGATCCGCTGCCGCTGTTGCTCGGGCGAGCAGACGGATTGGAGTTGCCCCTTGGCGCTGGAGTGGCTGTCGGTTGCGGTGTACTCCAAGAACTGGATCGGTTTTCCCGCGTTTGACTGCGTGTTGGGTTGCGCGTGCTGTTGTTGCGGGGTGTTGCACGTTCGATGGGTTGAGCATTCGCTGGATCACTCAGCGGCGTAGAGGGTGATTGCAACCAACGATTCATCCCGCGAGAATTGATGGTGTTGGTGGCATCTTGCGTTGCGTCTTGAGGCGATGAATCGCTAGATGGCGCCTTGTCCGTGTTTCCTGAAAGAAGGGCATCCTTGGGTCTAGAAAGTATGCCGTTGTCGTAGTTGCTGCCGCCTGCGGTGTTGCTCATGATGGGCGTTCGTGTGTACCCCGTTGTGGTACTGCCACCTTGATCACTGTCGTTTCCCGTCCAATTGCCAGAATTGTAGGGATTGTATCCGCCATAACCGCCGTAAGGATTGTACCCGCCGTACCCGCCGTATGGGTTGTACCCGCCAAATCCCGAGTTGCCATATGGATTGTAACCGAATCCTGAGTTGCCATATCCCATGCCTCCTCCTCCGTATGGATTGTATCCAAAACCACTGTTCATGTATGGATCATACCCGTAAGACTGTCCAAAACCGAAGGGGCTGTTGGCTGTGGCGAGTCCCAATCCCCACTGCATTCCATTGGGATTGTTCATGAAACTTGGGCGGTATCCCTGGGAGATGTCACCGGATTGCGCACGACTCGGATCGTAGTAGTCGCTTTCTGAATCGCCTTCGTATCCGGCCTCCTTCAGCGCAAAAGCGAGGTATTGGGCATCGGTTACAAACTCTTCACCCCGGCTCAAATACAATTCGTCATTTTCGAGCGCAGACAAATTGGGAGTGGTTCCGCAACTGGCCAGTAAGAGCATGAAACCGGCACCTGCGAGGCATGCTGTTCCCATGTTGCGTCGAAATGCGATCAAGAGTCTACGGTTGGCCATGAGGAAGAGGGAGTTAATCTGTTGTAAGGTAGGAAAATTCGGTATTTTCGCGGTACGAAAGGTGACATGTCTCCGGATGTGCACAAACCATACCAAACAATTCGAACAGCTCCATGGCATCCAAATTGACCTCAAGAGAAGCAGATTATAGTCGGTGGTACAATGAACTTGTTGTTCAGGCTGATCTCGCGCAACACAGTGATGTGAAAGGATGCATGGTGATCAAGCCCTATGGTTTTGCCATTTGGGAGCGCATGAAGGATGTGTTGGACGGGATGTTCAAAGAGACGGGCCACGTCAATGCCTATTTCCCGCTGTTCATCCCCAAGAGCTATTTCTCTAAGGAGGCGGATCACGTGGAAGGCTTTGCCAAAGAATGTGCAGTGGTGACCCACTACCGACTGATGAATGATCCCGATGGCAAAGGAGTCGTGGTGGATCCTTCGGCTAAATTGGAAGAAGAGTTGATTGTCCGTCCGACCTCGGAGACGATCATTTGGCACACCTACAAAGGGTGGATTCAGAGTTATCGTGATTTGCCGTTGCTGATCAATCAATGGGCCAATGTGGTGCGCTGGGAGATGCGGACACGGCTGTTTTTGCGAACAAGCGAATTCTTATGGCAAGAAGGCCATACGGCGCACGAAACGTCTGCCGAGGCGGTGGAAGAAGCTCGCAGAATGCTCGAGGTCTATGCGGACTTTGCAGAACAGTGGATGGCCATGCCGGTATTGAAAGGATTGAAGAGTGCCAATGAACGGTTTGCGGGTGCGTTGGATACGTATTGCATCGAGGCGATGATGCAAGACGGGAAGGCATTGCAGGCGGGGACGTCGCATTTCTTGGGGCAGAACTTTGCCAAGGCCTTTGATGTGAAGTTTGCCACTCGAGACGGAGGGCAGGAGCACGTTTGGGCGACGTCTTGGGGCGTCTCTACCCGATTGATGGGCGCGTTGATCATGACGCACTCGGACGATGCCGGATTGGTATTGCCTCCCAAGCTGGCTCCGATTGAAGTGGTGTTGGTGCCGATTTATAAGGGTCCAGAGCAGATGGAAGAGATTGTCGCGGCCCTCAAAGCCATTGCGGATCAACTCAAAGCAGCCGGTGTCCGGGTGAAATTGGATGCCGACGATTCCAAGCGGTCGGGTTGGAAGTTTGCGGAATATGAATTGAAGGGTGTTCCGGTGCGTTTGGCCATGGGGCCGCGCGATTTGGCAGGAGGAACGATTGAGGTGGCCCGTCGGGACACACAGACGAAGTCGTTTGAGCAAGCTGACGGCATCGTGGGGTACGTTCAGAATCTGTTGGAGGAAATCCAGAAGAACCTCTTTACGCGTTCAGCTGAACGGACCTCGTCTACGACGCGTTCAGTGGATACATGGGAGGATTTCTTGGAAGCTTTGGATGCGGGTGGTTTTGTGTCGGCCCATTGGGACGGCACCCCGGAAACGGAAGAGTGGATCAAGCAACAAACCAAAGCGACCATCCGATGCATTCCTTTGGATGCTCCAGAGGAGGCGGGTA
>CALGEI010000102.1 GCA_937881575.1 uncultured Flavobacteriales bacterium
AGCATTTTCTTGAACATTGCAACCATTTTCCAAAATGATTCTCCCCCAATCTCCTCGCAAGACGGCTCCCGCTCCTATATAACAATGCTTACCAATCGTGACATGGCCAATTACCAGTGCTAGAGGATGAACGTAACTCGACAAATGGACGACAGGCGTCATTTTTCGGAAAGATTGGATCATAGAATTGGCTGGCTTTAGTCGGACGAATTCATGTTTTCGATGACCATGGCATAGCCCTGGCCAACGCCAATGCAAAGAGTCACTAGAGCAAAACGCTTTTTGGTCCGCTTGAGCTGATTGGCGGCTGTAAGTAACAATCGCGAACCGGTCATGCCTAGAGGATGGCCCAAAGCAATGGCTCCTCCCAGTGGATTCAGACGTTCATCCCGATCAGACAATCCCCAACTGCGACAACAAGCCAACGCTTGCGCGGCAAACGCCTCATTCAATTCAATGACATCCATGTCATCCAAGGTCAATCCAGCTTTTTTCAAAGCGCGCTCTGATGCTTGAACTGGTCCTATACCCATGATACGCGGCTCTACTCCCACAACAGCAGACGAAACAACCCGTGCCAAGGGCTGAAGCCCATGGGATTTGAGTCCATCTTCGGAAGCCATCAAAAGTGCTGCAGCCCCGTCGTTTAAACCCGATGCATTCCCAGCAGTAACGCTCCCCCCCTCTTTTCTAAACTCCGGACGAAGTGCCGCCAACTTTTCCAAAGTGGTCTTCGGCTTCGCAAACTCATCGTGTTTCAGAAAGAAACTCTCTTTTCTCTTTTGAGGAATTTCCACATCCATGCATTCCTCATGTCGCAGGACAGCATATTGACTCGCTTTTTCTTGAGACCAACAAGCAAATAAATCTTGATCTTCCCGACTAATTCCATGCAAATCCACCAAATTTTCAGCTGTTTGCCCCATGCCTTCAGTGCCATAGAGCGCATCCATTTTCGGATTGATGAAGCGCCACCCAAAACTGGAATCGTGCATTTGACTATCTCGACCAAAGGGTTGGGACGCTTTTGACATGACCCAAGGTCCGCGTGTCATGTGCTCTACCCCCCCAGCGATGATCAAGTCAGCATCGCCTACATGAAGAATTCGGGACGCATGAGCTGCTGCTGCCAAGCCTGATGCACACAACCGATTGATGGTTTCACCGGGAACCGATGATGGTAAACCTGCCAAAAGCCCTGCCATGCGGGCGACGTTTCGGTTGTCTTCGCCGGCTTGGTTGGCACATCCGAATAATACGTCCCCAATGGCATGCAAATCCAGATTCGGGTATTTGTGCAACAGGGCTTTAATGGGCAATGCCGCCAAGTCATCCGCTCTTAAGGTTGACAAGCTTCCGCCAAATTTTCCAATCGGTGTTCTCACACCGTCTACTAAGTATGCGTCCATGAGATTTCAACGAAGGTTCGGTCAAAGATAGGACTTGCTCCACGCCGAAAAGGCCCAATTCAAGTGCATTTTTGTGACATGCGCATTGCTTTCGTTTCCACATTCCCGCCCTACCGCGGCGGAATTGCTCAATTCAATCATCGGTTGCTTCAATCTTTATTGGAAGCGGGGCATGAAGTTCAATGCGTGAATTGGAAGCGACAGTATCCCCGTATTTTATTTCCGGGAGCATCGCAATTGACGGAGGGAAGTCAACTGAACTCAGGCCCTCCTGCCCTTCTTGATTCCATAGCCCCCCAATCTTGGGGACCTACGGCCAAGTTTCTGATTGCTACAGAGCCTGATGTGTTGCTGGTTCCTTTTTGGCACGCGGCACTGACCCCTGCATTGTTAGGTGTCATTTCGAGAATGAAAAAGGAGATCCCGGGATTGTCGGTGGTGAGCCTAATGCACAATGCGACTTCTCATGATTCAAAATTCTGGGACACGGCGCTAACAAAGCGCTTTATTCGACGGATAGACCAGACTTGGACTTTGAGTGAACAGGTCTCTGAACGGATTTCAGAATTGGACCCAGGCCGATCATCTTCGGTGTTTTTTCACCCGCTCTACGACCAATATCCTGCTTTGCAAATTCAATCAGAAGCGAGGACAGCGCTTCATTTACCTCCTTCCGAAGAGGCAGATGTCTTGTTATTTTTTGGATTGATTCGCACGTACAAAGGATTGCAAACCTTAATCAATGCCATGCAGCATTTGATGCATCGGCCAAAGCCGGTTCACTTGATCATCGCTGGAGAGTCCTATGATGATTGGGGTGCGTATCAAGTTTTGATCGATGCCAGTGAAGCAAGTGCTCAAATCCACGTGCATACTCGGTTTATTTTGGATGAGGAGTTGCCGACATTCTTTGGGGCATGCGATGCTGTTTGCCTGCCGTACTTAATGGCATCGCAAAGCGGCGTTACAGCCATTTCATTGCACTATGGAAAACCTGTGATCGCCAGCGATGTCGGCGGGTTGGCCGAATACCTCCAAGAGCCTGGGACGGGATCCGTCTGCGAACCCAATCAGCCTCGAGCGCTTGCTATATCCATCGAACACGTTCTAGATGATTTGCCTGTTGATCCTAGAGCCTTTGACGCTGCTCGGGTGCGTTACTCATGGAGCAAACTGGCCGATTCGTTAACAAAAGAACTCAACGCACAGCAGCGCTTTTAATGTCAGCAGGAACGGCCATGCGCTCGTCAAACACAAATCGCTGCACCAAGACTGTTTCTCCGCGGTAACGCGCATACATCCGCGCGCCGTCCCACTCATTGAGTTCACCGTCATCATCGTAAGTGTCCATGATTGGATCCTTCCAAAGCAATTCGATTGTTTCAGGCTCTTCTGAGTTCGCAGACCATGCGCGCATCGTAATGGCCGGCTTGGTGGCTGAAAGCGTGTTCAACCCTTCCGGTGACAGGTGGTTGTTGAACGTTTCCAAGTGAACTTTTCGAAAAAGATTGAATCGATTTTGCCATGCGAGCGTGTCAAAAGCAGCAAGGCTTCGACCGGCTTGCTGCACATCGATTTCGCCATTCGAATCCACTTGCATCGTGTGTGACCACTCCGGAGTTTCATGATACACCACCTCCACCTTTCGCAGGGACGAAGAAGGGAAATCGAACATTCCCGTGTATCTCCAATCTACTTCTTCTGTAAAGAATCGCGTCGACAAGAAGCCCGTGAAACCTTCCATGTGCAACACAAATGGCTCTTCTGCCACACCCATTTGCCCATCTCCAAGCACCATGTAGGTGCCCGTGTGACTTTGGGTAGCCGTTCCGATGTACCACGTTTTAACAGGACGATCTCCGCCTTGGTAAATCTCGACTTTTTTGGCTCGCCCTGCCAATAACCGATTCACGTTGTCCTTTTCGGCTTCTGAGACGGGACGCTGCACAGCGACACGCTTGAATGTTTTCAATAAGAGGTCTACAGCATCCTTCCTCGCTTTGTGCTTTCCATTGAGGAGCCAATACCGCTCGCCCTGTTGCCGCTCCAAAAGCGCCTGTCCCCCGTCTTTGTCCGCAATGAAAATGCGAGAGACAGAAGCCGTGTCTTTTACCGCAAAATCAGAGGCAGCAAACCCCGACAGTTCAGCCGACTTTGTTTCAGAATAATACCTCAATCCTGCAGCACATGCTGTAGCCACAAGTAAGAAATAAAAAAGGCGAAGATTCCGGTGCATTCAAACCAAATTTAAGGTTGAGAAAAAGGACGATTGTATCGTCTGCGGCGAAGAAACGTAAAAAACCACCCCAAAAAGCCAGCAAGCAACAAGGGAAGCATCACCGCAATCAATTGCCATCCAGCTCGCTCATTTCGAATTCGTTCCGCATGCAATGGACGCAATGCGATGCTGCGTGAACGAACGGATATTGAAGCCACATCATCGAGGAGATAGCTCACGGCATTGTTCAGGAACTCCTTGTTGTCATAGACGACTCTCCCGGCATAGCGATCGTATCCCAAAGGAAGAATCATCGGACCATTCGGACCTTCTCTGACCTTATTTCGAATGATGTCTCCGTCACCGATCATGATTTGAGCGGTCCGATTGCTTCTTTCACGGAATGCAAAATCCATGTCGTTCTTCAACGTGTCAGGCAATCGATGGGTAAAGGCTGAAGAGAACTCGCCTTCCAACAAGACGGCAAACGGTTGGTTAGGTAAGGGATTCTCGGAAAAATATTCGGGGGTCAAATCCACAATGCTACTGGAAATTCGGACTGGAGCTTTGTACTCTCTCGCCATTTCAGAGCTTCTCAACAAAACTGTTTTCTCGATCAATGGGTCTGTTCCCACTGTATCCAAGCGAGAGACAAAATCAAAATGGATCGGATCTAGATTCGTCGTAATTGGATGGCCCATGCCCTGCGGAATGGCGATGGGCGCAAAGTACCAATTGAACATTTGGAGGTTGCGCTGATTGCCCAACGGGCCTGCCCCCAGTGCAATCGGTGCACACTGAGCATCGACGACGAGGTTGCGATTGAATCGTACACCGTACTGAAAAAGCTGGTCGTAAATCCCCAATTCATTGGTGGTACCCATGGTGAATTGACTGGATGCCAAGCTGTCCATGTCCGTGTGAATGGGGTCAATCAACCACAGCACCTTGCCTCCGTTCATGATGAACTGGTCCAAGATGACTTGATCTTGATAATTGAAGCTTGAATCCGGTTTCGCCACTATGGCCAAGTCGAAACGGTTCGTGCGTTGTGCCATGCCTTCGAGTCGTTCTGAAAGCACGTTGAGTTGGCCATTGAGCCGAACTCGATAAACATCAAAATCTTGTTCCAAGTCCATGACGAAGTCGGCCACTTCAGGGGCCTCTAACTCGCCATGCCCTTCAATCATGGCAATGCTAGGACGTTCTTCTCGTAGCAGTCTTCGGATTGCAGAAATCAATTCGAACTCAATCGAATTGATCGAACCTTGAATCATTGCCTCCGTAGGTTCGGGCATGTCAGATTTGAAAAACTGGACTGTTTCCTTTCTATTGC
>CALGEI010000103.1 GCA_937881575.1 uncultured Flavobacteriales bacterium
GTTCAGTCGACTAAATTGCCAATCTGATTTATCGATTTCGACAGAGCCAATCAATTCCTATTTCCAGGCCTTGATGGTAGTCGGCCAGCAAATCAAGTCCGGTGATGTAAAAGCCGTCAGATCGCAATGGAGATTTGGGCGCAATCTCTTCCCATTCTGCCTCCTTGTTGCCTCCCTGCTGCAATGCTTCAACTTGCGCGTTGTAATGATCATGACCGGTTTCGAACAGTTTGGTTATCGCCGGATTGCCCGAATAGACCCAAGATGCTAAGTAGTCCAATTTGCCTTGATTGACAAGCTCACCTGAAGGACGTGTGCGGATCACCAAAATCTTTTTACATCCCATTTCAACGGCTTTCATGAAGGGAATGCCGTCTGAAAATCCACCGTCAAACATCCACTGGTCGTTGACCTTCATCTTTCCACGCGTGATCAATGGCAAGGTGGAAGATGCTAAAATGCAACGCATCCAATTCTCTTTGATTGGGCTCAAATAAAGTGGCATGCCTGTTTCAGCGTCGGTAGTGACAATCAAAGCACTGGCTCCTTTCAATTCGCGCTCCATGGCTTCCCAATCAATCGGAGCAGACTCCAACACCGTTTTCGCAAGGAATGACAAATTCATCAGCCCCTCTTCCGAGAAAACGGAACGAAAACTGATGAATCGCGCATCTTCCGCCAGCTGCATGGCCAAAGTGATAAAGTGTTTGCGCTGGCCGGACAAAAATGAAGTCAGCGCCATGGATCCGGCTGAGACAGCGATGTACTGTTTGAAGGGGCGGTATTCCATGGCTGCAAATGCATCCAACACCCCTGCTGTAAAGGCGCAACGCAAACTCCCTCCTTCAAGAATCAAGGCGTCGTATGGCGAGGGCTGTTTCATGATTTATAATACGATTAAATCAAACAATTGGTTGCAAACGAACTGATTAGACAATGAAAAACCGCAAATTCACTGGATTTGGTCTGAGCTCGAGCCGCTGATCTCCTGGCTTGTTCATCAAAACATCCATTCGAAACGCACTCGAACATTCCTTCCCGGTTCGGGAATCGACAGATTCCGCAACATGGATAGTGTAGGAATGTACGTGGTATTCAGAGCATTCTGAACCGTCAGCACACACTTTAAATGTTCACTTATACGCGCTCCCGAACTCCAATGCAACAAGGTTGCATCGCGACTGTGATTCACAACCACATGAGCAAACACATCGCTGAGTCTCCCCCAAGTCCCATCCTTCCAGCCCCCTTCCCCTCGAATGGACAAGGGCGGCGTTAAGGGCAGATCGACATTTTGTGCGTCTGTAGCATCCACCACAGCAAAGGCTACTTGCCCGGCTAGGTGAGGCCAACGAACGGGAAACCATTGGGCATTGAACTCCGCGCCAAGAAAAAGGGCTTGAGTCGCTTGGTAAGTAAATACAGGCACGTCCTCAACGAAATTGGCCGTCGGAGCGATGTACACGTAATCTTCAATGGCATGGCGATACACCGATGATTCAAGACGAAGCGCTTTACCAAGCCAACGTGCATTCCACTCGAGGTTAACACTCGTTTCATTGTCCAAATCAAAATGCCCCATTTCCATGCGATACGCGCAATGGTGCAGGCCGTTTGAAAACAGTTCAGACAATCCCGGTACGCGCTGGCTGCGCGCCACATGCCAATGCGAGATCAAGTGCTCATTCACATGCCAATGCATACCCAGTGCGGCTGAGCCCAACCTGTCATCGCGCTGATTCCCCCCCGGCAATACGTTCCATTCGTCCCACTGTGTTTGCCGCACGTCGCCGCGCACCGAGGCTTCGACTCCGATCTTACTTCCTTTCCAAGAGCTGATAGCAAACCCACTGACCTCCTGGATTTCCGCATCTCGAATCAACGGTGCTTCAGCGTCCGCCAACTCTTCCGGTTCATTGGTATTGCTGCTGACAAACCCTTGACTCCCCAGAATCCAATTCCAACCCCCTTCTGTTGATCGTTCGCCCTTGAGGTCATAACGCAACGTCCGTAAACTCATGTCCAAAGCAATCGAATCAAGCCATTCATCGCCGGAATTAGCGCTCCCCGGTAGATGCCGATCAAATTCCTTTCGGTGGTTGAGTTGGTAGGATATACGCGGAACCATGTGCCACGCTCCCCATTGTAGTTGCATGGAGGTGGTCACCAAATGATCTCCGGACTGACTCCAACCGTCGTGACCAATGATATCGGCGTTGTTGTAACTGGAAGAGTAAGCGCCTTCAACAGACCCCCAGCTTTTGAGGTAACCGAATGTGCCTTGCGCAAAAAACTGGTTGTACGCTGAATGGGACAATGCCTCGCCACTCGGCAAACGATAGTCCCCGTGGCGTTTATATCCTCCTCGGAAACTATGAAACGTCGATTGACTGCGTTTCTCCGTGGCGGCGGTCGCCTGCCAACCATTCGTGGCTGAAAATCCACTCCAACTCAGTTGGCTCTTTCTGCCTCGCTCCTGGAGCACTTGGTTGGGAACGAAGTTGAGCACTCCGCCGTAGGCATCAGATCCATGGGCCAATGTCCCTGGACCTCGGATGATTTCGACGCGTTCAACCCCTTCCTCCGGGATGTAAATGCCGTGGTATTCTCCCCAGGCTTGGCTTTCAATTCGAGCGCCATTGAACAAGGTCGCAATGCGTAAACCGGACAATCCTCGAATGACAGGACGAAGCATGCCGGCCCCTGCGGTTATCATGTCCACTCCGGCAGTCGCAGCCAAGGCTGCAATGCGCGAGCTCGCGGGGATTTGATCCAATTCCAATGCCTCCATGAGAACCGGTGGGACAAAGCTGAAGGTTGCTGGGGAAGACTCTTCCACGACCTCTGCGGTAGCCAAGGCGTGCAACGCCATGTTAATGGGTGCTTTCAGGGTGTCCGTGGAGGGATCGAACTGTGTCTTCAGGATGAATATCACCCCAGGCTCTCCTTCCATTCCTCCCAAAGCATGAGCACGAAGACTTTCAGATGGAACGAGGACAATGAGCGCCAAAAGCAAGGTATCCGCTAGCGCTGAACGCCGATGATGATGAGCATACATTCGGCGGCAAAACTACCCCATGTAAACAGAGTGAGTCGTCATGAAATG
>CALGEI010000104.1 GCA_937881575.1 uncultured Flavobacteriales bacterium
ACATATGCCAGCACTTTCTCCTCGTGCAGCGTGCGGGTCCGCGACAGCGAGTCCCACCAAAAGCCGGTATACAGATTGCGCTGCGCCGCAGGTCGATCTTTTATCACCTTCGACGAGACGCCCGCAACCTCCTCAGCCCACTTCTGGAGAGCCCTCATTTCACCATTGACGCCCTCCTCGAAGGCCCCAATCATTGCATTATCATCCACATAGACCACCAATGGCAAACTCACCACTAGCTCGCTACGCGCCATCTGCAATACCACTTTAACGTAAAAGATATAGAAGGTGCCCGGCATGCCCTTCGCGCCAAAGTCGCCGTGAGTATGCATGCACAACGTATCTCTGCCCCGATTGCTCGGGAGGACCACACGGTGTAACATGAACCACCATAGCCACGGCGCCAGCGGCAGCATCGGGAACGCCGCTTCCACATCTGAAACGTACATGAAGTAACCGGTCTTCAATAACCACGCAACATCCTTTTGCGCCGTCAGCGAATGCTTCAAAATGCCAAGAACAGTTGCAGCATTCAAACCAGTCTTTGTATGATCACTAGCCGGCCGCACTTCCGTCGGCTCCATTGGCTTCGCGACCGCACTCATCGGGAAAACAAAGAATTCGGGAATCTCATCGTATAAAGCATCTCTCAAAACCCACCAATCCCCCAACATTAGCGTTCGACCCCCATCGATACGCTTCTGCGTCGCCCGCGCAACCCGGTCCATTGCAACCACAGCGCTTTTGTAATTCTTGAAAGCCCGTTGTTGCCCCTTCAGGACCTCCCTTTGAACCCCAGCCTCAAACCCATAACG
Source organism: uncultured Flavobacteriales bacterium (assembly GCA_937881575.1). Classification (GTDB taxonomy): domain Bacteria; phylum Bacteroidota; class Bacteroidia; order Flavobacteriales_D; family Sanyastnellaceae; genus UA16. Next base: position 816 of record CALGEI010000104.1, read on the forward strand.
CAGCCCATTAGCCACAAAAACTGCGTGGTCGTGCTCAACATAGCCACGCGCAACAGCCCGCCACATGACTGGCATAAAAGAGTCGTACTTAATCGTAGAACCAGGTAGGTTGCACGCATTCGTCTCTTCCACCAGCGTAGTGAGCTCCCACACGCAGCCAAATGCAGAGCTACTTGCGCTCGCCGCCGGCACCAGAGGGCCCGGCGGCGTCGACACGCTTGGGGTTGTTGCACTTAATTCTCGGGTGGTTTCCACCGCAAGGCACCTTCTTGCCGTCTTCACCTTCAATCCATTTGTCACACTTGTGGATGAATTGGCATTTACCATCAGTGCCAATTGAACTCGCGGGGTGGTCCTGCATGAGATTGAAACTGAAACACGCTCCCCGCTTAGTCGGATTGCAGGGGCAATTATAAGGTGCAGGCTTGTCCAAGAGGCCGCCTCCCGACCGCGGGCCCCCCCCGCCGATACGAAAACACAGCTTAGCATTTGCCTCTGCCTCCTTCATTTTGGTATCAAAGCCTCCAGATGCAACGACAGTGGGCAAAGTGTATGCATTATCCGACGCGTCAACTTGATGCAAATAAATGACAAACAATTCATGCACTATCTTCCAGTCGACCGATTTGCGCAAATTGGAATAGACCACTTCCTCCAGAAACGGCGTCGAGACTAAAATATTAGCAACACCCGTAGCGTGGGTCGTCATAATCCAAACATTGATGCGGCTCAGAAACTCATCACTTGATTTAGGGCGAGTCAACTTAGCCTGGTACTTCGATTTTCCCTCGTTGTCCTTGGACTCCGAGAAATCAATAACGCCCGCCTCTGTCTCCTGAACGCACTTGTCAGACATAGCCCACAGGTAGATAAGCACGCCATCCATAGTGCCATCTTCACCCATGCTAGCCAAACCTTTGCCACGCGAATTTTCCAGCCGCTCAATCATCATTTTTAACTTTTCCATTTTCATAGTGGCAGCCTTGTCGTCATCGTCAATCGCCATGGCTTGATTCTGTAATTCAGCCACGGCAGGATCCACTCCAAGTCTTCCATTACGAACAGCTTCAACCACTTCCAGGCCGGGCTTATCTTTAGGATCAAATTCCGATGTCGCAGCCCCATTCCGCACCAAGGCATGAATCACATCCAAAACTGAGCGGGGAAAGACCCGCTGAATCTTCCGAGGCAAGGTTTTAGCCACCGACATAGCTACCGAGGATGACGCTACAAATGCCGCTACATTGGCTGCCACTCCATTCATCAAAGGACAACCATTACCGTCCGCATTCCGGGGACAGCCTTCGGCGCTATTGAAGCAATGGGGGCAAGTTGCAGCTTGGACGCCTGGGGCCAATCCAACGATGATGGCAAGAACGACGAGACATCTGACATCAGAACGAGCCAACAGTTTTGTAATCCCAAGAGTTCCACAAATGAACATAGGGCTCACCAACAGCCCAACCATAGAGAGAGCGAACAGTCGGACCACATCGAGCTCCATGAGTTCCTCCCCTGGTTTCCAAGCACATGGATGGGTGACAAGCAAAATGCTCCAAAACATTGCCATTTCGCTAAACGATGACCTCGAAACCATGCGCAGGGTAAAACCAATGCCTGCGCTGACTCCGAACCGCGAAATCGAGTTGCCAAGCCCATACATTCCCATCTGGTTGAAGACCAGGCATTTGCCCAGCAGAAGACCAGCACTTGCAAATGCACAACATTGAAACAGCCATGACAAGAAACGCAAACCGCGAACAGGTGCAATGGCAGCAAGAAAGACAAACAAAACCATTGACGATGCCAAAACTTCCATCGTCGCAATCGTACGATCAATCTGATTGTCAACATCAACATCATGCAGCACAACATGGAATGCTGCACAACAAACAAACATCTGCAAAACAAAGAACAGCACGAGCATAGCGACGTCGACGAACACAAAGCCAACGCTGTCAGTCGACTGGAGCGTGATGCCAGAGCCACCACGAACAACAACAGAAACCATCGTGTCTCAACCGCTGAGGACACCACACGCCAAACA
>CALGEI010000105.1 GCA_937881575.1 uncultured Flavobacteriales bacterium
GAACCAAAACTCGCTTGATGAAATTTCCGTTGCGGATTATTCTGTTGCTCACCCTTGGTGCAGCTATGACCTTGCACCCTTTCGGGGCTAAAGCCAGCAGCTCATTGCATCGCATGAATTTGGTGGATGGCTGCACAGATGAAATCGCTTGCAACTTCGACCCGACTGCTACTACGGATGATGGGTCTTGCGACTACTTCTCTTGCCTCATTGGCTGCATGGATTCGATGGCGTGCAATTTCAACGCCGCGGCATTGTACCCAAACAACGGAACCTGTGAATATCAATCCTGCTTCGGGTGTATGGATGTATCCGCTTGCAACTTTGACAACACAGCGACCATTCCAAATGAAAATGCGTGTGATTACACGTGCTTCGGATGCTCCGACTTCACGGCGTGTAATTTCGACCCCAGCGCGACATCACCAAATCTCGCAGCGTGCTTCTACGCAACTCCCGATTTTGATTGCGAAGGAAACCCCACTGGCTGCGGTGGATGTGAGCCGCTTTTCATTGCTGATTTTACGGACGAAGTCGTGGAGTGCAGCGAGCAATTGCCGTTGACCAGTTTGGATACCGTTGTGGCCGTAGGAAGTTGCACCGGGGATACGTTGCCCCATGCCATGTTCGCCGCGGAGATGCGAGATAACGTGGTCATCAATGCCGGGTTTACTGGCGTCGGAACCGGAACAGATGGAGCCATTCGCATCCTGGGTTTGACTTCCTTGGGATTATCTGAGAGTGATTACTTTATTGAGACTGTCCCTCTCATTCTAACGCGTTTCTCCAACGGCGTAGCAACCCTTACAGGTGAAGTTGCCAATGCTGTAAACCCGCATTTAACGTGGTCTGTGCATCTGACTTTCGAAGATGCCCAAACAGCAAGTACGTGGTTGGATGCTGACCCTTCACATGGATTGGTTGCCGCGAATGGATGTTCTATGGATCCGGACAATGTCCTGGTATACCGCCTCAAAGCGGACCAAAGCTTTTTGATCGGCAAGGACAGTTACCTCAATTCTTATTTGAAACTGAGCCACATGCCCTTCAATGAAAACAAACGATTTCAGTTGGGTCAAGGAGCAAATAGCAGCAACTGTGCGTATGGATTTGGCGGTTGGTTTGCTTGGGAAGGTCAGGTGCTTGGCACTCCCGTCATGGGCATGACCGGGGATGTTGTCATCGATCTAAGCTCAGATGGAGTCAACGTGGTTCCGTGCGGATCAGAATCGACTGCCCTCTTCTATTCCGTGCTCAATCCGGATTGCGGACAATTGACCGAAGCCGCTCAGATCTTCAATCGCCTCGACATGTCGGCCCCTATATGGACTGGAGACTGCGCCGTTGAAATCACGCTGTGCGCGGATGAAGGCGACGTTTCTCCATCCATCCCATCGCCTTGTGCAATGGCATTCGAAGACGCCTGCAATGACCCGCTGATGTTTTCCTTCACAGAATCGTTGGTAACAGGAGACACGCTGG
>CALGEI010000106.1 GCA_937881575.1 uncultured Flavobacteriales bacterium
CCCTATCCAGAACATTTGCGGAATCCCGGAATTGGCGGGTCAGATCGGATGCGAGATCTTCGAGGATATTCGCATTCAGATGCCGTGATTTCATTGGGAAATACCGTGGCGGAATTGCAGCGCAAACTGGTTGCTCAAAGCCGCTCGTTTGATGATGTATTGGAATTGGCTCAGAATCGCACGGAGATGCTGAAGTCCATACCGGCAATTCAGCCGGTTCGCAATGAGGACTTGCGCCGCATGGCAAGTGGGTATGGCTACCGAATTCACCCGATTTACAAGGTGCGAAAGATGCACCATGGCATGGATTTCGCCGCGCCCACAGGAACGGAAATCTTTGCGACTGGCGATGGCCAGGTCATCCTTTCAAAAAGACTCTACAACGGTTTTGGACGACATGTCATCATCAAGCATGGATTCGGATACGAGACCCTCTACGCTCACATGAGCAAAACTTTGGTTAAAAAGGGACAGCGGGTGAAACGTGGGGAAGTGATCGGTTTGGTTGGTTCAACGGGCACGTCAAGCGCTCCGCACCTGCACTATGAAGTGCGCAAAGACGGTAAGCGCGTGAATCCGGCGCCTTATTTCTTCAATGATCTGAGTCCGGAACAATATGAAGAGATGCTTGAAAAAGTAGATGACACGAATCAATCCTTCGATTGATTTTTGGAAGTGCTAACAAGTTGATTTACATTGGTAAAGATCAATTTATAAAAGCCGATTGTTTCCCATGCCATTGAATAAACCCATCGAAAAACGGTACCACTCCATCACGGAAGTGGCTGTGGACTTGGGCGTAAATGCGTCTCAGTTGAGATATTGGGAAAAGGAGTTCACCTTGCTAAAACCACGGACGAATGCTCGGGGGAAACGGTTCTATTCGAATACGGACATTCAATTGATCAAGGAAATCCACTGGCTGGTCAAAGAGGAGGGGCATACTCTGGAGGGTGCACGGAAGGCCTTGAGAAAGCGAAGTGTTGTTGCCGCTTCCATGGAGTCAAAACAGCAAGAAGGGGCGATCGCAGGGAAGGATGAATTGCTTGAGCGCTTGAAAACACTGCGCAACAAATTGGTTTTACTGCAAGAAAAAGCTCAGGATTGAGCTTCTGGCGCTGACCAATAGGCGCCTGGCATTAAGTATTCCTGAACGTAGTTCTCAATCGCGTCTTCAAGAGAGAGGAAGGGCCGCTCGTAACCGATGGACCTCAGCTTGTTCATATCGGCTTCGGTAAAGTACTGGTAGGTGTCCCGGATGT
>CALGEI010000107.1 GCA_937881575.1 uncultured Flavobacteriales bacterium
CAGCTCCTGTCGTCTTGACAGTCTTGACAATTTTCTCAGCGGACTTATCGACCAGATTGTGATCGTAAGACTTGAGTTTTATGCGGATTTTCTGAGTCATGAGTATTTGAATGTGCTTAGCCTTGAGCGTCAGCAATCACTTTTTCCTGAACATGGGTTGGCGCACTTGAATAGTGGCTAAACGACATGGATGACGTTGCACGGCCTGAGGTCAATGTCCTCAAGTCTGTAACATATCCGAACATTTCTGACAATGGCACTTTGGCGTTGACAATGGTCTTACCTGAACGCTCACCAGTTCCTTCAATAAGCGAACGACGCTTGTTGAGGTCACCAATGACATCACCCATATTTTCATCTGGAGTAACGACCTCCAATTGCATCATAGGTTCCAATATGCGAGGCTGGCATTGCTTGATCGCATGACGATAAGCCATTTTAGCCGCCAATTCAAATGACAATTGGTCGGAGTCAACAGCGTGGAAGCTTCCGTCAAGCAATTCTACAGCCATGCTATCCATTTGATACCCTGCCAAGACACCGTTCTTCATCGCTTCCTCAAAACCTTTCTGTACGGAAGGAACAAATTCCTTCGGAACGTTTCCGCCCTTCACAGAATTCTTGAAGACCAATCCGGCTATTTCTGGAGTAGGAGATGGGCCAATGTTGACAACGATATCTGCAAACTTTCCACGTCCACCAGACTGCTTCTTATAAACTTCGCGGTGCCTCGTGTCTCCAAAAATTGCCTCCTTGTAGTTTACTTGAGGAGCTCCTTGGTTGCACTCTACTTTGAATTCTCGACGCAGGCGGTCTACCAAAACTTCCAAGTGCAATTCACCCATTCCTGAAATGACCGTTTGACCAGTCTCTTCATCCGTCTTCACACGGAAAGTTGGATCCTCCTCAGAAAGCTTCGCGAGGCCATTGGACAATTTATCCAAATCTACTTGAGACTTCGGCTCAATCGCAATTCCGATGACAGGCTCAGGGAACGACATGCTCTCCAAAACGAGTGAAGAACCTTCAGCACAAAGCGTATCACCTGTTTTGATATCCTTAAAACCGACTACCGCACCAATGTCCCCAGCTTCCAACAAATCAATTGGATTTTGCTTGTTGGAGTGCATTTGGAAAATACGGGAAATCCGTTCCTTTTTTCCTGAACGCGTATTGACGACATAAGATCCAGCCGGTAACGTGCCCGAATAGGCTCTTACGAAACAAAGTCGACCAACAAATGGATCTGTTGCAATCTTAAATGCTAAGCCAGCAAATGGCTCATCGGGATCAGGCTTTCGTTCAATCTGAATGCTCTCATCGTCCACATCCGTTCCCACAATGGCTTCTACATCATAAGGAGAAGGCAAGTACTGCATGACCGCATCGAGCATGGTCTGCACTCCCTTGTTCTTAAACGCAGAACCACACAATAGCGGTGTGATCTGCATGCCAATGGTGGCCTTGCGAATCGCAGCGATAATCTCTTCTTCAGTCAAGCTGTCTGGATCCTCGAAGTACTTCTCCATCAGAACATCGTTCTGCTCAGCAGCGGCTTCAATCAACAATCCACGATACTCAGCAACGACTTCAACCAAATCCTCTGGAATTGGAATCTCATTCCAAGTCGACCCCATATCCTCTTCGTTCCAAATGAACGCCTTGTTCTTCACCAAGTCAACGACTCCTTTGAAATCATCCTCAGCTCCAATCGGCACCTGCAAGGGAACAGGACGTGCACCAAGCATATCCTTAATCATTCCGACTACGTTGAAGAAGTCAGCTCCTGATCGGTCCATCTTGTTGATGAATCCAATCCGTGGAACCTTGTATTTGTCAGCCAAGCCCCAGTTCGTCTCGGATTGTGGTTCAACACCCGAAACGGCACAAAACAGAGCAACTGCTCCATCCAACACACGCAATGAACGCTCTACCTCTACCGTGAAGTCAACGTGCCCTGGGGTATCAATGATGTTGATTCGATAATCCTCATCCTGGAATTTCCAAAAACACGTTGTAGCCGCTGACGTGATCGTAATTCCACGCTCTTGCTCCTGCTCCATCCAATCCATCGTAGCTGCACCATCATGCACCTCCCCAATTTTGTGGGAAATACCGGTGTAATACAGAACCCGCTCAGTTGTTGTGGTTTTACCCGCATCAACGTGAGCCATAATGCCAATGTTCCGTGTATAGTTGAGGTCTCTTTTAGCCATAATCTTATCGACGTAAACAGTTCGTAATCAGAAACGGAAATGTGAGAATGCCTTGTTCGCCTCAGCCATTCGGTGCGTATCCTCTTTCTTTTTGAAAGTTGCGCCCTCTTCTTTTGCTGCTGCTACCACTTCATACGCTAGACGCTCTGACATGGATTTTTCATTTCGCTTTCGTGCGTATCCAATCAACCACTTCATGGCCAGACTCACCTTGCGGGAATCTCGAATTGGCTGAGGAATCTGGAAAGTAGCACCACCTACACGGCGACTGCGTACTTCGACACCAGGTGTCACATTGTCCAAAGCGCGCTTGAAAACTTCTAGGCTATCCTCCTCGGTGCGCTCAGCGACACGATCCATGGCCTTGTAGAAAATATCGAACGCAACGCTCTTCTTTCCGTCCAACATTAGGTTGTTAACGAAGCTCGTGACGAGTGTACTGTCGAATCGTGGATCCGGCAGGATTAAATGCTTTTTGGCTACTCTCCTTCTCATGATCGATTACTTCTTGACTTTAGGCCGCTTAGTTCCATACTTCGAACGACGCTGTGAACGTCCTTCTACACCTGCCGTATCCAATGCGCCACGCACAATGTGATAACGGACACCAGGCAAATCTTTCACACGACCTCCACGCACCAGCACAATGCTGTGCTCTTGCAGGTTGTGACCTTCTCCACCGATGTAAGCGTTCACTTCGTTGCCATTGGTCAATCGCACACGGGCGACTTTCCTCATGGCTGAGTTCGGCTTCTTAGGAGTCGTTGTATATACACGGACGCAAACACCGCGCCTTTGGGGGCACGAATCCAAAGCGGCAGATTTGCTCGCTTGGGTCTTAGTTACGCGCCCTTTTCGGATGAGCTGCTGGATGGTAGGCATTCGACCTGATCTATCAGATTATGTTGAAACAATATCTTTTTCCCCGCAATAAAGGGGGTGCAAAAGTAGCAGATTATCAGTTAAAAACAAGCGGCACCACAGGCTTTTTTCAAGCAGAGGCCACATTCGTTCTAAACCCTCTGTGAAATACGCTGTTTAGCAGCACTCTAGGACGCGTAAAATTGAGCTAAAATGGGGTCAGAGAAAAATAGTTTTTCACAAAGCTCTTTAGACAATTACAGATTCCCTTGGCGAAGCCTTTCGCTTCATACCTTCACAATGTGGAATTCCTGAATGATTTAAACGAAGCGCAACGAGCCGCTGCAAGCCATGTCGATGGCCCCATGATGGTCATTGCCGGAGCAGGGTCGGGCAAAACAAGGGTGCTGACCTATCGCATTGCGCATTTAATTTCCCAAGGTGCTGACGCGTTTGCCATCCTTGCGCTGACGTTCACCAACAAAGCGGCCCGTGAGATGAAGGAACGCATTGCAAACGTCATTGGAGACGGTGAAGCGCGCAATATCTGGATGGGAACATTTCACAGTGTGTTCGCCCGCATTCTTCGGATCGAATGCGAACGAATCAATTACCCTCGCAACTTCACAATTTATGACACCTCTGATAGCCGAGCGCTGATCAAGGACATTGTCAAAGGCCTGGGGTTAGACGACAAGGTATACAAGGCCTCCAGCATTCAATCGCGGATTTCCAACGCGAAGAACAACTTGATCGACGCCAAAGGCTATGCAGACAACACAGACATCATGTCTGAAGACAACCAAGCTGGAAGGCCTCGGATCCACGAAGTTTACAAGGCTTATGAAAGCCGATGTTTTCGGGCCCAGGCCATGGACTTTGACGATTTGCTGTTCAAAATGAATGTTCTCTTGCGGGATTTCCCAGACCTGCTTCTAAAATACCAGCACAAGTTTCAGTACATCTTAGTCGACGAGTACCAAGACACCAACTTTTCTCAGTACGTGATCATCAAGCAGCTTGCTGCTCTGAGAGAGAATCTATGTGTTGTGGGGGACGATGCACAATCCATTTACGGCTTCCGGGGGGCCAACATCGAGAACATCCTCAATTTCAAAAAGGATTACCCGGACTTTGGTTTGTACAAACTCGAACAGAACTACCGTTCGACAAAGTTCATTGTAAAAGCCGCCAACAGTGTCATCGCGCACAACACCGAGCAAATTGAAAAAGTCGTTTGGACGCACAATGAGGAGGGCAAGCCGATTGAAGTACATCGCTGCTATTCAGACAATGAAGAAGGCAAACTGGTAGCGTCAAAGGTTTTTGATCTGCACAGCCACCAGCAAGTGCACTGGCAGAAATTCGCCATTCTGTATCGGACCAATGCACAGTCTAGAGCCTTTGAAGAGAGCTTCCGGAAATTCAATATTCCGTACCGCATTTTTGGGGGATTGTCTTTCTACCAACGCAAGGAAATCAAGGACCTCATTGCATACTTCCGGTTGACCGCCAATCACCGAGATGAAGAAGCGCTCAAGCGCGTTATCAATTACCCCGCCCGAGGCATTGGCAAGACGACAATGGACCGCTTGATGGTGGAGTCTACCGAGCGGGATGTATCCATTTGGGACCTCGTGACCGACGCCTTTCATCCGCCCGTTAGCGTGCAAGGGGCCGCGTTAAAAAAGGTCCAGGACTTCACGACAATGATCCAGAGTTTTGCCTCGGAAATGCAGACGAAAGATGCGCACGACTTGGGCATGCACATTGCTAAACACACCGGGCTTGTTCATTCGCTCTACCAAGACAAAACGCCTGAAGGCGTCGCGCGTTATGACAATTTGCAGGAACTGCTCAATGGCATGAAGGCGTTTGCAGACCAAGCGAAGGAAGCCGAACCGGACCAACTCCCAACCTTAGGAGATTTCCTTATGGATGTGGCGCTGTTGACAGATGCTGATCAGGACGATGGCGACGACAACAAAGTGGGATTCATGAGCATCCATGCTGCTAAAGGCCTGGAGTTTGAACACGTCTTTGTCGTCGGCTTGGAGGAGAATTTATTTCCCAGTCAAATGGCCATGCAGTCGCGTGCAGATTTAGAAGAAGAACGGCGACTCTTTTACGTGGCGGTGACACGCGCAGAAAAAACTTGCGACCTCAGCTACGCCCTCACCCGATACAAATGGGGACAGTTGATCCAAGCTGAGCCCAGCCGTTTTTTGGAGGAAATCGACCCTGAATGCGTCATCATGCCTTCCGCTCAAGCAGCGAAACCCAACCCTTTCGCCGGGGGGACCGGGTTTGAATCGTCTCGAAACGCTTGGCAGTCGATGAGCTCGAGCAAAAGCGAACCTCAATCTGCCTTTGAGCGACTCTCAAAAAAAGCACAACCCAAATCCACTGCAAGTCCATTCAAAGGTGCCTCCGCTCCTGTCGTGCCCAAATCTGCCTCAGGGAAGCCCTTGAAGCGCATGGAAGCCCCCCCGGCTAGTGCAACGGAGGGTTCTGTCAATAACACCTCCAGCGGAAAATTGGAAGAGGGAGTTGAGGTGCAACACGAACGATTTGGGAAAGGCAAGGTTCTTCGAATTGAAGGGGATGTTCCCAATCAGAAGGCGACCGTATTTTTTCCTACTGCAGGTAAGAAACAATTGCTTCTGAAATTTGCCAAACTTGAAGTTGTTTCGTGATGAAACGCCCCATACTCATCCTTGGTATTTGGACAGCAACATGCTGCTTGCTGGGATGCCGTCCAGAACCAACGGGCCAATTGCAGATTCAAGTGCAAATGCACCATGCAGATCTCGGAACAGACGTTCCGAATATTCACATAGAATTGGAACGACGCGTATTGGCCGATGGTATTCTCAATGGCAATTATGAAGCCGTAGCCGATGCCGTCACGGACGAATCCGGCATGGCCATTTTGGATTTCCAACGTGTCAACGCCTTGGATTACAAGCTCTCATCCTCAGGAATTCATTGGTTCTCTCGGGTTGACTTCATCAATCCGGACATCTTCATTGACTCCGAAGTTCTGAGCCTGGACCAAGTGATGATGCCGAGCGCCACCGTGTCAATTCAGCTGATCAATGCCAACCCATTTCAACCGGACGACGCCATTGAATTCAGAACGCTCAACATTCCAGGATCCTACCCAACTTGTTCCAATTCCTGGGAAGTCCACACAGGGATGGAAGTGGATGTGCAACGATCCTGCAGCATCGAAGCTGATCGTTACCTGCCCTTCACGTACCGGGTATATCGGGATAGCGAATGGACCGAAAACCTGGATTCGCTCTACATCGCTCAAGGCGATAGCGCATCGCTCACCATCGCTTGGTAACCCCTGCCCATGCCTCCAAAATCACACCACTTTGAAGCCACTAAAACGGCACGCTACTTCACCCTTGGACCCGCGTTGACGGAAGAGTCGAAGGTCCTCATTGCCCTGCATGGGTATGGACAACTGCCCGAATATTTCTTAAAACGATTTGAGCCCTTGGCGGATTTGGGGTGGACCATCGTGGCTCCAGAGGGTTTTCATCGGTTTTATACTGCGGGGACCTCCGGTCGCGTCGGAGCGTCTTGGATGACGAAAGAAGACCGACTGACCGATATGGTGGATTACGTGCGTTACTTGGACGAGCTCGCAGCACATCTGATGCTAACAGATTGCCGACCCGTATTACTCGGCTTTTCCCAAGGAGTCGCCACAGCAGCACGATGGGCCAGCCTCGGACAAGTATCCTTCAGTCGTTTGATTTTCTGGGCAGGCGTATTCCCTCCAGATTTAGATTGGAACCATGAAATCCAGCCCTTGATTGCGACCCCCATCGATGTGGCTTTGGGTGATTCCGATCCTTATTTCAATGTGCAACTGCTTCAAGACACAGCGACTTTGCTCGAAAAGCATGGCATTCCTCATACCAGCCACACCTTTGAAGGAGGACATTCCGTGGATTCTGCGTTGCTAACACAACTCCTCTCTAAAGGCGCGTAGGACTCCCATCCCACTTGCTTTATTTTCGCATCCAACTTGCAACATGATGAAATCAATTCACCTAGAACGCCTGCTTCTCTCGGCCTGCTTGATGATCAACGTCAACGCGTTTTCACAGAGCGTACAAGGATGGCCCCATGCCATCACAGAGGAAGAACGCAACCACATCGAACGGGTAGGATTTGCCCCCGCGACATCACGCGGAATTGAAACTCCCCCGCCCTTTGACAACATTCGGACCGCAGCTGAATGGGAAGAGGTAGAGGCCTTGACCATCTCTTGGACATCGTTTCCTTGCATTCAGAAGCAAATTGTCGCTGGAGCTCAAACCGAATGCTTGGTCATTGTGTTTGCCGATGATCCGTCTGAGGCCGAGTCTTACTTAACCGGCAATAGTTGTGGCGGTCCCTTGTCCCTCGAAAATGTGCAAATCGTCGAAACGGAATACAACACCATTTGGATTCGTGATTACGGTGCCCATACGGTCTATGGGAGTTGGAATGACGACCGGGTTTTGGTGGACTGGCTTTACAATCGGCCCCGCCCTGAGGATGACGCGATTCCTGACGTCTTGGCTGAAACCATGGGCATTGATCTCTATAGCACAACCGCCGAACCCACTGACCTCATGAATACGGGTGGGAATTGGATGTCCGACGGATTTGGAACGGCATTCGCTTCCGAATTGGTGTTGGACGAAAATGATGGTGGCTCAACGTGGTGGACTGATTTCCCCGATCATACGGAAGCCGAAATCGACGGCATCATGTCGGATTTCCACGGCACGGAAACCTTCATTAAGATGCCCAATCTGCCTTTTGATGGCATTCACCACATCGACATGCACATGAAGCTACTCGACGAGAGCACCTTGTTGGTGGCAGAATACCCTGCAGGCGTGGCCGATGGCCCGCAGATCGATGCCAACATGGAGTATGTGTTGTCCAACTTCACCACCCGTTGGGGAACACCTTTTGATGTCATCCGCATCCCCAGCCCGCCCGAACAAGGCAATGGAGGTGGCTATCCCGACCAAAACGGCTGGTACCTCACGTACACCAATTCTGTATTCGTCAACAACACCATCCTTCTTCCAACGTATTACACAGAATACGACACGACAGCGTTGCGAATTTATTCAGAGTTGCTACCTGGTTACAACGTGGTCGGCATTGATTGCGACAACAACGGCCAAGCGATTATTTCTCAAAGCGGTGCCATTCATTGCATTACGCACTCGGTTGGCGTAGAAGACCCGCTAATGATCAGCCACCTTCCTCTGCCCGATACCGAAGACAGCGCCAACGCTTATGCCGTCGAATCCTATATCAGCCACCGCAGCGGCATTGCTGCTGCGTCCATGCAGTGGGCGACGAACAGCGCAGGTCCCTGGAACCCCGTTAACATGTCTCCGGTCGACGGCAGTGATTCCGATTGGACAGCGGATATTCCCGCGCAAGCAGAAGGAACGACTGTCTATTACTACATTGAAGCAGAGGCCACTTCAGGAAAAGTCGGTGCACGCCCTATGCCTGCTCCTGCCGGTTGGTGGAGCTTTGAGGTCGGCGCGATCACATCCATTGCAGAAAACAATGGAGGCGTTCACTTTCCTGCAGCGTTTCCCAATCCAGCGAGCGCCATCACCTGCGTCCCCCTCGAATTGGATGCTTCCTGCTCGGGAACCTTATCGCTTTTCAACGCTTGGGGACAGCGGATGGACGTGCTGCACCAAGGTCAATTTCCAGCGGGACAAAGCAAGCACTTCTTCCACGCGCAGCCGCATGCTGCAGGTGCGTATGTGATTCTATTGGAATTGGAAGGAAGAGGTGCTTGGTCCCAACGGATCATGATTCAATGAATCGAACAGATTCCTCCCAATAAAAAAAACCTCCGAGACGAGGTTTTTTTTTGCGCCAACAATCGACGTGCCATCAGTTTCGTCGACCCAACAGTCGCAATAGGAACAAGAACAAATTGATGAAATTCAGATACAAACTCGTTGCGCCCAAAATGGCCAATTTTGTTCCCGTTTCTGAACCGTATTCCACTCCTGCTGCAATGCGCTTCAAGCGTTGTGTGTCGTAGGCGATGAGTCCTGTAAAAATCAACACCCCCGCTATGCTTATGATGTAATCCAGCCCAGCAGAACCGATAAACCAATTGACAAAGCTGGCAATGATAATTCCGATCAATGCCATCATCAGCAAGCTTCCAAATTTCGTCAAGTCGGTTTGGGTTGTGTAACCAATCACGGCCATGACCGCAAAGGTCACTGCCGTAATCACAAAGACTTGGGAAATGCTCGAAAGTTCATAGACCAAAAAGATGCTGCTCAATGAAACACCCATGACAGCGCTGAACGCCAGAAACAAGAGCGTAAGAGACATGGAGGACCATCGTTGGAAGCCCATGTTCATCGCGACGATGAAACCGAGCGGTGCCAACATCACGATCCAACCCAATCCGGACATCCCTCCTGTTTCTGGATTGAAAAGGTGGCTCACTAGCCCCGATTGGGCAACATAATATGCTGCCGTGGCCGTCATCACCAATCCTGCGACCATCCAACTAAAGACATTCGCTATGAATCGGCTGATCGCAGAATCATCTTGAATCAACGCGTCGTCCACAAAGCGAGGAGATTGAAATTCGTTCATGTCACAAAATTGCAGCGCAGGCCTTGAATTACATCACCCCATTTGCCAAAAAAATGCACAATGGGAATTGGACAAAGAAGTGCTCAGGAGCGACCGTAAGAAGATCCGATCGCCAGTTGCATGAATTCCTTGCGGGTCTTCGGATCGTTCAAAAAGGCCCCCGTAAATGCGCTTGTCGTGGTAATCGTATTTTGCTTCTCCACACCACGCATCTGCATGCACAAATGGCGAGCTTCAATTACTACAGCTACACCTTTGGCTCCCAAGGTATTTTGAATACAATCTCGCACCTGTTCAGTCAGACGTTCCTGCACCTGGAGTCGTCTTGAAAATGCATCCACCACGCGTGGTATTTTACTCAATCCAACAATCTTACCATCCGGGATGTAGGCCACATGTGCCTTGCCGAAAAATGGCAATAGATGATGCTCGCAAAGGCTGTAGACTTCAATGTCTCGAACCAAAACCATCTCGTTGCTGGGCTCCGTGAAAAGCGCACCTTTGAGGATTTCCGCAGGATCTACTCCCATTCCAGAGGTTAATACAGCCAAGGCTTTCGCCGCTCTCTCAGGCGTTTTTATCAGACCTTCCCTTTGAGGGTCTTCACCAACAGCTTTCAACATCGATCGGTAATTCGATGCCATCTCGATGATTACTTCATCATCAAAGCTTTCCTTTTTCTCGTATAATGCCATCACGATTCGCCGCTATAATCGGCGTAGTTGTTTTCGGTTTCGTAAAGTCGAATCCGTTCGAGTGAACAACCATGTGTGGCGATGATTGGTTCAATCTGCTCCCAGATTCCAATGACCAAATTTTCAACGGAAGTTTGCTTCCCTTTCATCCAAGGGACATCCATGTTCAAATTGCGATGATCGAGCGGCTCTTCCACGTGTTCATGGATGATCGCTTTGAGATCCGTAAAGTTGATAAAGTATCCGGTAGCCTCGTCGATGACGCCACGAACGGTGACGTGCAATTCATAATTATGACCGTGCCAATTCGGATGGGCACATTTGCCGAATACTTCGAAATTCTTCGCCTCATCCCAATCCTCATTCCAGAGTTTGTGGGCAGCGTTAAAACGCGCTCGGCGGGTGATGGATACCTGTTTCATCTTCGTAAGGGTGACAAAGATACGCGAAGCCCCTGTCTTACCTTTGTCCCATGATTGTCATTACAGGAGCGGCAGGATTTATCGGAAGTGCACTGGCTGCGCGCCTGAATGAAGCACGGTTTTTTGACTTGGTACTGGTGGATGATTTCTCACGACCGGACAAAGCCGCTAACTATGCTGAAATTCAGCACACACAACGTATTGAACGGTCGGACTTCGCGACTTGGCTTGAAGCAAATGAGGGGCAAGTCCAATTTGTTTTTCATCTCGGAGCGCGCACAGACACCACCGAGTTGGATCGCACAATTTTTGACGAACTCAATCTTTACTACAGCCAAACGGTTTGGAAGCAATGCGTTGAATTTGGTCTCCCGTTGGTCTATGCATCTTCCGCAGCCACTTATGGCGCAGGAGAACATGGATACAAGGACAGCCATGAAATCGTCTCCTCACTGAAGCCGCTGAATCCCTATGGCGATTCAAAAAACGATTTTGATCGATGGGCCCTTGGGGAAGCCGCTGAAGGACGCGCCCCCTATTTTTGGACTGGACTGAAGTTTTTCAATGTGTTCGGCCCCAATGAGTACCACAAAGGACGCATGGCCAGCGTGGTCTTGCACACCTTCCGGCAGGTCAAAAAAACAGGCGGCATGAAGCTCTTTCGGTCACATCGGGCTGACTATACCGATGGAGGCCAAACACGCGACTTCATCTACGTCAAGGATCTCACTGAAGTCTGCTTCTTCCTGATGCACCATCGTCAATCCACATCCAATGGACTCTACAACCTCGGTACTGGACATGCGCGTACTTTCTTGGATTTGGCAAAGGCGACATTCCATGCCATGGGCAAGGAGCCCAACATTGACTTCATCGATACACCTGAGGACATTCGAGATACGTATCAGTACTTCACTGAAGCGGATATGAGCAAGCTCCGGGCCATCGGCTATGAGCAACCCTTCCATTCATTGGAAGATGCGATTCGTGAATACGTTCAAGATTATTTGCAAGCTGGCGCCTACTGGTCCGGATCACCCATTCAGTCCTGAACGGTTTCTCTCAGCGCAAGCAACTTCAAGCGCAACCCTTTCAAGCGTTCAATCACCTCCTCTTTGTCTAAACTGGACTCCGGAGGACTATTTGATTCCACCGTCAGCTCCACATTGTTGCGTTTTTTGAGTGCCTTGCGCGCACCGTCCAACGTATGACCTTCCTCCTTCACCAAAAAGCAAATCTCTTTGATCAGCTGAATGTCAGCATCCGTATAAAACCGTTTTCCCCTGGCATTGGTTCGGGGCTTCAGCGACGTGAATTCCCGCTCCCAATAACGCAACTGTGATGCATTCACATCAAGCTCTTTGGCCACCTCCGTGATGGAGCGGTAACGCTTTTCAATGGGCTTATTCAATGGCATAGAGCTCTCGTTGAAGATGTAAGTTGATGATTCCCAATGTAAAACAACTAATCAAAACAACCAAAAGTCAATCAAACGATTGATTTGAATCTTCCACTTTTTTGAGCATTTGTTCGTATTGCTCAGGACTCAAATCATTGAAGAAATATTGCGCTGGATTGACTTTCCTACCATCCTTGTGCACTTCATAGTGCAGGTGAGGAGCGCTGGATGTCCCGGTAGAACCAACCAATCCAATCACCTCTCCACGTTTCACTTTTTGGCCCTTCTTCACAAGCGTTTCGCTCATGTGTGCGTAGAGCGTCTCGTATCCGAAACCGTGCTTGATGATGACATGACGTCCAAATCCGTTGTACAGCCTTTTCGAAAGAACCACTTCACCATCTCCAGTAGCGAATATTTCCGTACCCGTTGGTGCAGCGAAATCCATACCGTGATGCATCTTTCTCACCTTGTATATGGGGTGAATCCGGTATCCATAACCACTGGCCATACGTCGCAAGTCCTCATTCCGAACGGGTTGGATTGCTGGAATTGACTGCAACATTTCGGTTCGATTCTGAGCCAAATCGAGCACATCATCAAAAGAACGACTCTGAGCAACCAATTTCCGTTGAAGCTCAGAGACAGCTTGTTCCAAAGAAATGACAGCCTCTGAATGCGAATACCCTCGAAGATTTCGCATCCGATCAGAACCTCCAATGCCCGGATTTCGGAGGTGCTGGGGATACGGATCTGTTCCAAAAATGGCGCGATAAATCGCATCATCTCGTCGCGAGATGTCCTCTAAGATGACCGCCATATCGGTCAGGTCATTCCCCATTCTCCCCACTTCGGATTCCAAAAATCCCAACTCTCTCTCACGAACACGATCTGTTGGACTCTCGAAATAACGATCGAATACAACGATACTCCCTGCTGCAATGAAGGAAAAAAACAGGAGTCTTTTGAATCCAAAGAGAAGATAGTCTCGTAAAGCAAAAGGCAATTCCTCCATTTGGAGAGTTCGCTCATTGAATCGAAACTTGTGAAAGCGCTTCGCCATTTGAACAAAGGTGCGACGTAATTTCACACTTCAGCAAAAACACGGCCTACGTTTTACAGATTTTTACCGGTAAAAACTCCTCGTTTAAACCACAGCTAGCAATCTATTCACATGGAATCCCAACTGATTCGACAGCACTTTCTCGACTTTTTCGCTTCCAAGGGGCACGAAATTGTTCCTTCTGCTCCCATGGTAATCAAGGATGATCCGACCTTGATGTTCAACAATGCCGGAATGAATCCATTCAAGGATTTATTTCTTGGCAACAGCCCGGTTGTTCATCCCCGCATTGCTGACACGCAAAAATGCTTGCGGGTGAGTGGTAAGCACAATGACCTTGAAGAAGTCGGGGTGGACACCTACCACCATACCATGTTCGAGATGCTCGGAAATTGGTCTTTCGCTGACTACTTCAAGAAAGAGGCCATCAATTGGGCCTGGGAATTGCTGACTGACGTCTACAAACTGGACCCCGAAAAGTTGTACATCACCGTTTTTGAAGGCGACAAAGCGGACGGGCTCAATGAAGATCAAGAAGCCATCGACATTTGGGCCAACCACGTGCCCCAAGAGCGGATTCTAAAGGCGAACAAAAAAGACAATTTCTGGGAAATGGGAGAAACGGGACCCTGCGGTCCTTGCTCCGAGATCCATGTGGATTTACGGGATGCGGCTGAACGGGAAAAAACGCCCGGAAGGGATTTGGTCAATGCCGACCATCCCCAAGTCGTCGAAATCTGGAATCTCGTGTTCATGCAGTACAACCGGATGGCAGATGGGTCTTTGCGGCCCCTCTCTGCAGAACACATCGACACTGGAATGGGCTTTGAGCGCTTGGCCATGGCCCTGCAAAACAAGCAATCCAATTATGACACGGATGTCTTCACCCCTCTCTTAAATCGCTTGGAAGGGCTTTCGGGTAAAACGTACGGACGAACAGACTCAAAAGCGGATATCGCTTTTCGCGTCATTTCCGATCACATTCGCGCGGTTTCGTTTAGCATCGCCGATGGACAGCTTCCGTCGAATACAGGTGCGGGATATGTCATTCGACGCATCTTACGACGGGCCATTCGCTACGGGTATTCCTTTTTGGACTTTTCCGAACCCTTTATGCACCGCTTGGTTCCAACATTGGCACACCAGATGGGCGGGGCATTCCCCGAATTGAATGCTCAACAATCCTTGATTGAAAAAGTGATTCTCGAAGAAGAGGAATCCTTTTTGCGGACGTTGTCCAAAGGAATCGATCGATTGGAGGGGCTGCTCAAGGAATTTAAATCTGAAAAAACATTGCCTGGGAATGTTGTTTTTGAGTTGAACGACACCTTCGGGTTCCCGCTCGACTTGACCGCATTGATCGCAGGCGAGGCCGGGTATCAAGTCGATGAGACTGGCTTTGAAAAAGCGTTGCTTGCAGCCAAAGAGCGAAGCCGCGCGGCTGGAAAAATCAGTGCCGACGATTGGATTGAAGTCCAAACCGGAGAAGCCGGTCCTTTTGTTGGGTATGATCACATGCAAGCTGATGTCCGCATTCTTCGATATCGACAAGTCACAGCCAAAAACAAGAAATTCTACCAAATTGTCTTGGATCAAACTCCGTTTTACCCTGAAGGCGGAGGTCAAGTGGGCGACTCGGGCACTTTGACTTCGGCAGACGGACAAATCGTTCAGGTTTTTGACACCAAAAAGGAAAACAATCTGATTGTCCACTTCGTCAACGCAATGCCCATCGCATTGGACGGCCTGCAGCATGCCCAAGTCAATTCCTCTGCTCGACTCGATATCCAACGCAATCATACGGCTACCCATCTTTTGCACGAAGCACTGCGCGAAATCCTTGGTACGCACGTTGAACAAAAAGGATCACTCGTCAAATCCCAAGCACTGCGATTTGATTTTTCACACTTTTCCAAGGTGACTGACGAGGAATTGCATCAGATAGAAACCCTCGTCAATCAGCGTGTTCAAACCAATCTTGCTTTGAATGAACACCGGGATCTCCCATTGGAGGAAGCTAAAAATCGCGGTGCCATGATGCTCTTCGGTGAGAAATATGGCGAAGAAGTCCGCATGATCGAATTTGGAACTTCTCGGGAATTGTGCGGTGGCACACATGCTCCAGCAACAGGAGCGCTGGGACTCTTTCGCATCACCCAGGAAACAGCCGTTGCTTCCGGAATTCGCCGGATCGAAGCGACGACGGGCATGGCGGCCGTTCTTCAAGCGCGTCAAGAACAACAGGCGTTGAAATCGGTCAAGGACGCATTGAAATCACCTCCCGATTTGAATAAAGCCGTTGAAGAATTGCTCGTGAAACAAGTGGAATTGCAGAAGGAATTAGATGCCTTCCGTCAACAGGCCGCGCAGGATTTGAAGGCACAGGTCATTCAAGAGTTGAAAGTCATCGATGGAATCAACATGTACGTTGGTGAATTGCCTCTCGAGACGGCTGCGATCAAAGACATTGCCTTTCAATTGAAGCACGAACACGCTCCCTTTTTTGGCGTTTTCGGGTCGCGAGTCGGCGGAAAACCGACGTTATCTGTTGCGCTCAGTGATGAGTTGGTTTCGGATCGAAAGCTCAATGCCAGCAGCATTGTGCGGGAATTGGCCCAATCCATCCAAGGTGGAGGTGGAGGTCAACCCTTCTTTGCCACTGCTGGCGGAAAAAAACCGGAAGGAATGGAAGAAGCCCTGGAGGCTGCCCGACACCTGATTCGTTAATTTGGGTTTATCCGCATAAAAAAAGCGCTCAACGGCGCTTTTTTTATCTCAACAATTTGCACCCTGTGATCAAGCTGCTGAAAAACCCAGAGCGTTTTTCTTATTTGCTGTCTCACCATATACCGGCCCATCATATTCTTCTTGGTACGCTAAGCTCAAGTTGAGCATGTAAAACACATTGAAGAAGACGACCAATAAATAATCAAGAGTAGTCCGTTTCCCAAAGGATTGCGCCAATTCGATCATCGTTCTCAATGTAAAATACACATTGAACCCGGGAATCAAAAACAAAAGTGCGTGTGAGGATGGTCGTCCAATGATCCGCATAGCCACCACAACATTGTATCCTGGCACAAATGCAGCCCACCCAGGCTGTTCACATTTTAGAAACAACCTCCAGTTAGCCCCCAACGAAATCAAGGTGAAAAAAATCGACACGAGCACAAAAGCTCCGCTGATTTCATATCCGAAAATAGTAATTGCACTCATGGTAGAAAAAGTTGCGTTCAACATACTGACGAAGAGACCTGATAAAGGTTGCCTTCAAATCAATTAGTACTCCTTCTAAACCAACAACTTATAACGCGAATGCTGTGGACGAACCGCTGGTATTAAGCGGACAAGCCTCCAAATTGATTGATCAGCTTTTCTGAAATCTTTTCACCCTTCGGGGTTAAAATCACCAAACGCTCCACCACATTCCGCAATTCACGGATGTTGCCCGTCCAATTGGCTTGCTCAAGTTGACTCATCGCTTCAGCGGTCACTTCCATGAGAACTTTACCGTGTTGCTCGCAAATCCCTGCCAGGAAATGCTGCACGAGCAAGGGGATATCCATTCGCCGCTCATTCAATGAAGGCACGTGGAGTGGAATCACCGCCAACCGATGAAACAGGTCTTCACGAAAATGGCCCATTTCAATCTCTGAACGAAGATCTTTATTCGTCGCTGCAACCACTCTCACATCGACGGGGATTTCTTTTTCTCCTCCGACCCGAACAATCTTATTCTCTTGAAGGGCACGAAGGACTTTTGCCTGAGCTGAGGGACTCATATCGCCAATTTCATCCAAGAACAAAGTGCCCCCTTCCGCCTGTTCAAATTTTCCTTTGCGTTGTTTGATGGCACTGGTAAAAGACCCCTTTTCGTGCCCAAACAATTCACTTTCAATCAACTCCGAAGGAATCGCAGCACAATTGACCTCAATGAAAGGTTCGTCATGACGGGTGCTCAACTCATGAAGTTGTCTCGCAACCAGTTCCTTGCCCGTACCGTTGCCACCTGTAACCAATACCCGTGCATCCGTCGGGGCTACGGTACATATCATTTCAACAATTGCAACAATTGCAGGAGATTCTCCTACGATCGCCGTTGAGCGATCTGTTTGAATCTTGCGGTTCAAGCGTTCTGTTTCCTTCACCAATTCTCCTTGATCCAAGGCATGGCGAATGGTCAATAGAATGCGGTTCAAGTCCAATGGCTTCTGAATGAAATCGTATGCGCCCTTCTTCAGGGATTCCACTGCCGCTTCAACTGTCCCATGACCGCTGATCATGACCACGCACGTTTTTGTCATCTTGTCCGACAGCGCCTCCAGCACCTCCATCCCGTCCATTTCCGGCATCTTGATGTCGCAAAAGATTACATCGTACGAAAATTTGGTCGCTAAGCGCACTCCTTCTATTCCATTTTCAGCTTCCTGAACTTGGTAGCCTTCGTACTCTAGAATTTCCCTGAGACTCGCTCGAATGGGAGCCTCATCATCGATGATTAGAATTTTTGCCATGGATCAAATTGCCTTAATTGTTCTTTGAATTCGAACAACACCGGTGTTGCAAAGATGCTGCCAAAAAAGAAGGCGCACTAAAGATCCAGTGTATCACACAAAACACCTTCACGCAGTGCGTACGCCGACCGCATGATGATAGCATTTTCTGGCATCCAATCCAACACTTGTTGAATCAGCAAACTGGCCAGTGGAATCATGCGCGCGCGGGGAGGCGCCATCCCGGGCATCTCCAATCGCTTTTGCAAATCCGAATTGATCAATGTATCGTGCAAGGCCATCAAACCCGTCCGGTTGATTTTCTCAGCATACGGATGCCCCCACTCCGAGCTTAAGGGAGCTACATATGTTGGAGCAACACCGCCCTTGACCAAATCCAAGAAGGTGTCAAATGATCCGCTGGATCCGACCAAGATCTCGGGCTGATGCTTTTTAAGTGCCTCCTGCAACGGCGCAAGGGTATAGCTTAAGAAAGCCGCATAGCGCCCTACTCCCGCCTGAGTCAATGGGTCCGTTGGCTTTCCAAAGTCTTCCAATCGGGCCACACCTGCATCAAAACTTTGCTTCCACAAGATCTCAGACTTTTCGCCCGACACTTTCATTTCAGCGACAATAAACTCCAGACTTCCCCCTCCGATGTCCATGATCACATGCTTTTCTGGCAATTGGGTGGTGGTCATCGCAACGCCCTTGTGTATCCAGTGGGCTTCTTGATCACCCGAAATGATTTCCATCTTCCATCCGGTCATCTCCTCGGCCTTGGCACAAAATTCTGGACCGTTCATGGCATCCCGTAAAACACTCGTGGCTACAACACGAACCTCATCCACCGCAAAGTTCACCGTCGCTTGTTTCATGATCCGCAGTGAATCGATGCCTTTGGCAAATCGATCGGGCATGATGGAGGCCTGCTTGAAACCGCCTTGTCCAAGAAAAACGGGATGGCGCATCATGAATTGTTCTTCCCAACGATTTTCTTTCGCGTCCACGATGAGCATGGAAAATGTGTTGGATCCACAGTCTACGATCGCAACGCGGCGATTCGGCTGTTCGGGAAGAGGTGCTGCTTCCATGCCTACACGATTCGGTTGAAGACTCGCATGTCCGTGGTGTCAATCTGCATGGCGAAACCACTTTATTAGCTCAACCCATGAAGGTCTCTTGCCATGCATGAGAATGCCCACTCGGTATATGCGGCCAGCCATTCTCAGTAACAACCAAGCCGTGAAAGCCACCCCCAACCAAGAAAGAAGCACCTCCCACCACGCGACACCCAGCGGAATTCGGATTAACATCACGACCGGTGCTGTAAACGGTACAAATGAGGCAATGACAGCCAACGGCCCTTCTGGATTTTCAATGGCCACAACCGCCAAGAAATACGAAGCCACGAGGGGCGCCATCGCTGGAATTAAAAAGTATTGCGCGTCCGACTCTTGTTCAACCGCAGCTCCAATGGCAGCGAAACTTGCAGCGTACAAGGCAAACCCCGCCACGTAAAACATCGCAGTTGAAGCGATCATCAGGGGCCAGTTTACATCCAATAAAAAGTTCAACTCCGCCTGTCCTGCAATCCATGATTCAAGATCCAATCCCATGAGGGCATCGGAAGATGATTTTAAAACGTCAGCATGCTCCAGCCACATTCCGCCCACCAGCGTTATGATCCAAACCAAGACCGATAAAACCATGAATTGGGTCAGGCCCACAAGACCGATTCCAATGACCTTTCCCGTCATTAAAACAGAGGGCTTGACCACGCTGATAACGACTTCGACAATCCGATTTATTTTCTCTTCGATCACACCCCGCATAACATGCATCCCGTAAATGAGAATTTGCATGAAGAGAAAAAGACTGAAAACGAAACCAACTAAACTTCTTCCAACGGCATGTCCGTCGCGCGTGACAATGTCTTGCCCGACGAGTGACACCTGCGTTTTCAATCGTTGATAGGTAGTGAAATCCAAGTCCTGGGTTTCTTTGACCTTGAATCGTTCCAATGCCATGGACAGATCTGTTTTCAAATGAGCTTGCAAGTCAAATCCCGGTGTCTGTTCGTAGTAATACATGGCCTTATGATGCTGCAAAATGGCATCATCAAACACCACCATCACATCAAAGTCCGAGGCAATAAAGGCCTCATCTTCCATTCCTTCCGCTGCAAATCGATAGGTAAGGGATGCTCTGTCAGGAAAACAATCTGGACAAATGGGCACCCACGATTCAAAGCGTTCATCCCATTGACTGACCATGCCAGCAACATCGACGACAAGGACGCGGCTCTTTTGGTTATCGCCTTGTTCTAGCCACCAACCAATGGCCATGCTGCCCATGACCAATAACGGCACAGCCAGTGTGCCAAGAATGAATGCTTTTCGGCGAACACGTGTAATCCACTCACGATAAACGATGTGTCGCAATGCGCTCATGATGGCATCGAATTGGATTCACGGTTCTCAACCGTTTCAATGAATACATCACGCATAGAAGGCTGCCACGGCGTGCATGCCACTACCTTCACCTCTCCTGAGATCCAATGCAACCAAGAGGCGATATCTCCTTCCGGTGACAGCCGCAACATCACCTCATGTTCTCCAACAGTGGATTCGGAATGAAGCACTTGAATCAATTCAGCGCTGGCTCCGATGGCCACCGTAAACTCCATGATAGTTCCTCGAAACCGCAAGGTAAATCGACCGTCTCGCGCTTGTTCCCGCAAGGCGTGCACAGGACCATCTAAAATAACCTCGCCCCGATTCAGCAACGCCACCTCATCACACAACTCCTCCACACTCCCCATATCATGGGTCGATAGCAATACGGTTGTTCCCTGTTTTTCTTTCAATTCGATCACTGCATCTCGCACACGTTGCGCATTGATGGGGTCAAATCCACTGAACGGTTCATCCAATATGAGAAGACGTGGCTCGTGCAATACCGCTATGATAAACTGCACCTTTTGGGCCATTCCTTTGCTTAAGTCTGCAACTTCGCGGTTCCACCATCCCTCCACTTCCAACTTTTCAAACCACACCCTAAGGCGCTTTTCGGCTTCTTGTCGTTGCATCCCACGAAGCTGCGCGAAGTACAGCGCCTGCTCGCCAACACGCATGGATTTGTAAAGCCCTCGTTCTTCAGGCAAGTAACCAATCTGCGCGATGTGGGCTCGAGTGAGCGGCGTTCCAAAAAATGAAATGGACCCGGCGTCTGGGGCTGTAATGCCGGTGAGCATTCGAATGAGCGTGGTCTTACCCGCTCCGTTCGGCCCAAGCAACCCAAATATTCCACCTTCGTTCACTCGAACATCAACTCCCTTCAAGGCTTGATGCGCTCGAAAAGACTTAACTACTTGGGAAATGGCCAGGGCGGGAATACGTTCCATATAGCTCTCTAAGATGAGACTTTAGGTGAACATATCGCGCACCTTATCAAAAAATCCTTTCTCTTGATGGTCCGAATCCGGTTCGAAATTGCTCGAATCGCGCAATTGTTCCAGCAGTGATTTCTCTTCGTCCGTGAGTTTTTTTGGCGTCCAAACGTTGATGTTGATCAGCATATCTCCGCTGCCATAACTATCGACTGATGGCAATCCCTTTCCGCGCAATCGGACGATGCGTCCACTTTGCGTACCAGCTTCGATTTTAATCTTCGCTTTGCCATCGATGATGGGCACTTCGGCACTCGCTCCCAAGGCTGCGTCCGTAAAGGGGATGTACAAGTCGTAATGGATGTTTTTTCCATTGCGCTGCAAAAAAGCATGCGGGATGGCTTCAATCACCACCAACAAATCTCCCGCAACGCCTCCCATCGGAGCTCCGTTTCCTTCTCCTCGCACATTGAGCTGCATGCCATCTTCCACACCCGCTGGAATCTGAATGGTCACAACTGCTTCTTTGCGGACCATTCCCCATTCGTCAGAGCCTTGCGGACGCTTCCGCACAGATTGGCCACTTCCCTGACATTGCGGGCAAGTGGAAGCCGTCTGCATTTGGCCCAAAATGGTATTTTGAACACGGCGCACTTGGCCGGTTCCTTGGCACGTTTGGCAATCACTGTACTCGGCTCCTTCGGCTTGGACTTGCTTCAGGACTTTAACCTTCTTCTCCACGCCCAAAGCGATTTCCTCGAGGGTCATCTTCACTTTAATGCGAAGATTGGATCCCTTCATTCGACGACGACGTCCACCGCCACCGCCACCGGAATTCCCGCCAAATCCACCCCCAAAAATATCACCGAACTGGCTGAAGATGTCATCCATGTCCATGCCACCAAAGCCTCCACCACCCCCTGGCCCGCCTTTCAATCCTTCGTGGCCAAAACGGTCATACTTTGCCCGTTTTTGGTCGTCTTGGAGCACTTCGTATGCTTCCGCAGCCTCTTTGAACTTTTCTTCTGCGCTCGCGTCATCGGGATTCTTATCCGGATGGTGCTTTAGAGCCAATTTTCGATAAGCCTTTTTGATATCCGATTCAGAGGCTTGACGCCCTACTCCTAAGATCTCATAGTAATCGCGCTTTGCCATCTGTCTCCTTATCTACTGATTATTCTCCAACTACCACTTTCGCATAGCGGATGACCGTTTCGTTGAGCAGGTATCCTGACTCCACCACATCCACCACCTTACCCGAGAGTTCAGGCGAAGGAATGCGCGTAATGGCTTCATGGAAATCCACATCAAAAACATCGCCCGTGCTCACAGCCATTACCGTGACGCCCTGAGACTCCATCAATTGTCTGAATTTGTTGTGAATTAGCTGCTGGCCTTCTTTGAGGGCTGCAGCATCCTCCGAGGCGCTAGACGCGACCTCTGCTCGAGCGAAATCATCCAACACGGGCAACATCTTTTCGATTGAGTCGCGAGATGCATTGCGAATCAAATCAACCCGCTCCCGCATGGTGCGCTTGCGATAATTATCAAACTCCGCATACAATCGCAAGTAGCGATCCTGCCAATCCGTCTGTTCTTCAGTCGGTGCAGCCGCACTCACCTCCTCTTCTGTCTCCTCCATCGATTCCATCGATTCCGTCGATTCCGTCGATTCCGTCGATTCTGTCGCGTTCTCCTCAGCAGCCGTTCCTTCAGAAGCAGCCGAAGCCGTTGTGTCAGTTCCTTCTTCTACAGAAGCGTTTTTCGGTTCTAGGTCCATGTTCCTTGATTTGATTCCTTCCTCTCAAATCCGGTGCCACAAGTTAGATGCGGACAACCTGTCAGTGTTGATCGGATTAGAGTCGCGCTACGTGTCGGTCAATTTGTCGGTGCAACTCAATACCGCGCAAATTCTTTCCAATGATCACCCCGTTTTCATCCACTAAAAAGCTCATCGGAATGGAACTGACTCCATACACGGCTGCCGCCTCACTGTTCCATCGCTTCAAATCTGAAACGTGGTTTTTCCATTCCAATCCATCGGCATCAATGGCTGCTTCCCAACGAGAGACATCGCTATCCAGCGACACGCTATACACGTCAAATCCATCGGCCGATTTGAATTTGGCCTTTTTGTATTTGTTGTAAGCACGGACCACATTGGGATTCTCTCTTCGGCACGGACCGCACCAGGAAGCCCAAAAATCGATTAGGACCAAATTTCCACGCAACTCGCTCAACTTCATTGGTTTGCCTTTGGTACTGTTGAGCGCTATCTCGGGTGCTGTGTCCCCTACCCGAGTACCGATCCGGCCCGTTGGCGTCACTTTTTGTTCAGCAACTTCCATGGAACCCACACGCGAGGGCATCTCCACACCGTTCGTCGAACTGACCCAAACTCCGATTGCTAGCGCCGCAGCGCCCACTCCAATTTTCCATGTCAACATGGAGGCAATTTACGACTTCATTCCACCCTTTCAATGCTTGCACCCAAAGCTTTAAGCCTTCCTTCGATGTCCTGATAGCCGCGATCAATCTGACTGATGTTGTGAATCGTCGACTGGCCTTCCGCGGATAAAGCCGCAATCAGCAGCGACACACCGGCACGAATGTCAGGTGATGTCATGGTGACACCGCGCAAAGGGCTCTTGTGATCCATGCCAATCACCGTGGCTCGGTGAGGGTCACAGAGGATGATTTGAGCTCCCATATCGATGAGTTTGTCTGTGAAGAACAAGCGGCTTTCAAACATCTTTTGGTGAATCAAGACGCTTCCACGCGCCTGCGTCGCTGTGACCAGTATGATGGACAAGAGGTCAGGAGTGAATCCTGGCCAAGGGGCGTCCGCAACGGTCAGGATCGAGCCGTCGATGAAGGTGTCAATTTCATAGCTATCCTGAGCAGGCACGAACAAGTCATCTCCGCGACGTTCCAAGGCGATGCCCATGCGCTTGAACACCCGCGGGATCATGCCCAACTCATCAAACGCCACATCCTTGATGGTGATGCTGCTTCGCGTCATGGCAGCCAAACCTATAAAACTTCCGATTTCAATCATATCCGGAAGGCACCGATGGTCTGTTCCGCCAAGTTGATCCACTCCTTCAATGATGAGCAAGTTCGATCCAATGCCGCTGATCTTACCCCCCATGCGGTTGATCATCTTGCACAACTGCTGCAAATAGGGTTCGCAGGCTGCGTTGTAGATCGTCGTGGTGCCCTGGGCCATGCAGGCCGCCATGACGATGTTGGCCGTACCTGTTACGGACGCTTCGTCCAACAACATGGACGTACCTATCAAGCCGTCACCCGCTGATGCTTCAAAAAATCCGCTCTTCGCGTCATATGTGAATGTCGCTCCCAAGGCTTCGAAACCGATAAAATGCGTATCCATACGCCGGCGGCCGATCTTATCTCCTCCTGGTTTGGGAATCGCGCCTTGACCGAATCGTGCGAGCAGCGGACCGAGCACCATGGTGGATCCACGCAATGAGCCTCCTTTTTCACTAAACTCCTCCGTTTTGAAGTAGTCCAAGTTGACGTCATCAGCCTGAAAACGATAAGCTCCGGGACCCTGTTGTTGGGTTTTGACGCCCATGCTCGAAAGCAAGTCAATCAATTTGTTGACATCTACAATGTCGGGCAAGTTGGTAATGTTAACGGGTTCCGCAGTCAACAAGACAGCGCACAAAATTTGCAACGCCTCGTTCTTCGCTCCTTGCGGAATGACTTCTCCCGATAACGTTTTTCCTCCTTGAATAATAAAACTGGACATGGTAGGACTCTTCTCGTGTGTTTGTTCTCCGACTTTGCGCTTCTATGCAAAGCGTGCCTTCCTTCAAGATCATTCCTTCAAGGAACCAGCAGTCCTTCGAAATAACGGCATGACAAAACACGGATAGACACTCCCCGTAAAACTTTTCGACAGGAAGTCACGGACAATACACCGAGAAAATTAGCGCTTCTTCTTCTTGCCTTTCCAACGGTCCAAGGCATCGCTTGTCTTGCGCTTGCTCTTCAGGATCTCAGCAGAACTCACCAATTCGATGTCTTCGCCCAAAATCAATTGGCCTTCGCTCATCTCTTTGAGTTGTTCGCGGATCAAAGCGTTTTCAACCGTACTGCGGTTCCACGTCAAGAAATGGCGCTTCATGAGGTTGGCAATGGTCAAAACCAACGCGGCCTTTTCCTCTCCCTCCTCATACGCTTTGGCCTTTTCGATCAATTCCCGCGTCATGGCACCGTAGTGACCCAAGCGTGAAGTCGCACCAGGGTAAGTCAATCGACCGGGCTTTTCTTCCCTGGCCTCTCTGGTCGGACGCTCGAAAGGACAATCGACATCCAAATCATAATCCGCCATGAAAAACAATTGCCCCCAAAGCTTTTTTTCTGCGTCCTCTTTGTCCCCTTCTTGAGCAACAATGGAGCCCATAATGCTCACAATCGCGGTCGCACAACGATTGCGCTCTTCGCGATCCGCCAATGATTTAAGATGACTGACCATCTGATGAATGGTTCTCCCATACTCCGGAATGGAGAGGTCATCGCGGGTGCTGTTGTAAGTCATTTCAAGCATGGTCCGAAGTTACGGATATCCCACGCCATTTGCACAACGCCTTTACCAAGATGGCCAATTCACTGAGCGCTCTCTCATCATGGTGGACATCAACTCCAAAAACCGCTCCTCCAAGATTGATTCTCCCACGGCGTCTACCGCTTCAAAGAGCTGCTTCAAATTCGATTCCCAAGCAATTCGAGCGTCCATCGACGCGCATACCTTGATCATTTCATTTCGCTGTCCATAACCCACGAGCCATCGGTGCTGGACCATGGCCTGCAGAAAACGCTGTGAACGCTCAGGCATTTCCTGCTGTCGCCCGATCAGAATCGCCTCCACATGTCCTACAAACGGCTCGAGGGACCAGGAAGGAAGTACCGATTCAAAATTCCGTGCGAGAAAATGATCATGAAGTAAATCCAGTCCAACCGAGGACATGCGACCCAAAATCGGCCGAAGACTTGCTCGGGAAGCGCTGGACGCTGGATGCGAATCCGCTTCTGAATCAATCCAACGGTGCATCAAAACCCCTTTAGCGACGTCATCAGGAAGCGAGCGATGGGCGCTGCCCTTAATGGCATCACCCATGAAATTCCCCACCATCAAATCCTGGTCTGGACCCCCAATCACCAAATGGGCCAAATAATTCATTCTGCGAATTTCGTTCGTGCTGAATGGACGTCTCCAATGCCCAACAACTTTTTTTTGCATCCAAGCTTTGCTCCTGCCTTACACTTCCGTAAATTTGCCGTCCTTGGTTTGGAAGCAAGCCAAAGTCTGCGAGAATAGCTCAGTGGTAGAGCACAACCTTGCCAAGGTTGGGGTCGCG
>CALGEI010000108.1 GCA_937881575.1 uncultured Flavobacteriales bacterium
ATCGTCTCGACGACGCGGTCGCTGATGGACTTGATGTCGCGAATTTTCCGATAATCCGTTAAGATCGCCGACCACAGGACCACACTGGAGCTGACCGAAATCAACTTCGCCTTCAGGATATTGTGATCGGACAAACACATCGTTTGCACGGTCAAAATGCCCTCTGCCCCTGCAAGTTCTCCCGCTTCAATCAAGTCAGCATCCCGAACGAGTCCCTGCAAAGAGAAATGCTGCTCATCCATGATGGTTTCGAATGCAGACCGGTCAATGACATCATACACCCCCAAAAGCCCCAATGAAAGCTGATCGGTCATGGCGCTACCTTCTACGTCCTGGCAGTCTTTGCCCGGCTTGGGCACCATCAAAATGGTGCTGATGGCCTTCATCTCCAGCGTGTCTCCTTTCCAATGAAAGTCCAGTTCCCAGGCATCCTCCTGCTGATTGTTCGCAGAAGGAGTGTCAATCGGAATCATGCGCTTCATGAGTTGCAATATGATTTCTGACAAACACCGGCCTCCGAGCTGGGGCTGGCTGAATTCAAAGCGAAACAACAACTCGTTTTGTCCCCCTGAAACCTCATTGACACTTCCGTGAATGGAAGACAGCGTGTGTCCACATGAAAACGAATCCCGGTATCGATAATTGTACGAGAGTTGATGAAACGTGTTTTCATCTTCAAACTCAGGCAAAGGGACTTCACTCCCCTCCTGCCACTGGTAATACGTGACCGATTTTGTCCTGTACTTCAATTCCACCTCCTCTTCCGTCTCCAACACCAAGCCGCGTTCAATCAAGGTATTGAGAGCAAACTTGTCGTAATCGTATATGTTGATATTCGCGTTCGTGGCTCTTAACATCATTTCCTGCTCATCCATGCGCTCACTTGAGGTTGCGAACATGTTCGCCAATGCAATGATCTTGGCATCTTTTCGAATCAACCGTTGCATTTCACTATTCGTAATAACCTCAAAACCAGAACGTCTGAATTCAGACACGAAATGTCCCTGAACTTTGAGGTAATCCGAATTACGCTCTGACAACACCAGATACTGGGGCTTGACATACCCTTCGTTTCCAGTAACCGAATAAGTCTGGCTTGTCATCAAAGGCTGGATGAGCAGCACAAAAGCGATGAGCCCGATCAATTTGTGCAGAAACCCCCAAGTCAATTTAAATTTCATCCGATTGATCATTCAGAATCCGAAGGTAATGCATTGATTTTGAATTCATACTCATGCCAAACGCTCCCGAATCATGGCATTTTCGTCGTCCACTTCAAACATCCCCGTACGGACAACTCGTGCCCATGGCTTGCTTTGAACAATGAAGAGACCCGCTTGGTTGAAGGAGACTTGACCATTCGATCCCAACGCCGCCGGCATCATGCAGGGAGACCTTTGTTAGCGCAGGCAAGATGATTCAGGGCAAGCCAGACATTCGGCCCAGCGCCTCCCTCCAAAAGTGAAAGTCGTCAGCTGCAACAAATAATTCTTAACTTTAGATTGCAGATTACGTCGAGTCAGTCGACGCGAATGCGCATGAAAATGAACAAATGAAAGTGTTACTGAGCGGAGTATTGAGCTTGCTGTTGATCTCGTCTGGGAGTGCCCAATCCACGTGTGGATGGAATCCCGATGTCGATACAGATTACCAAATTTCCATCATGGACATCCTGGCGATCTTGGGGGTCTTTGGTCAAGTGGACAGCGATCAAGACGGGATTTGGGACGACAGCGATTTGTGCGTTGATCTGACAGCGTGCAATTATTTGAACGATCCCTCTGAAGCGTGCCTTTTCGAGGATGCCTCCGGCGTGTGCGGAGGGAGCGGCGTTTTTCCTGAATTGCTCGTGGGGTCTTGGGCGATGAGCACCGCCGCCGGCGCGGTGGAAGTCGGACCTGCGGCGGGCAGCAATGAATGGTATTCCAGCGAATCAGGAGGGCTGCAATCGGCTCAGTACGATGACGTTTATACGTTCGAAGCAGACGGCTCGTTGACCACCCACTACAACGGCAGCATCATCGATGCGTTTCAAAACTACTCTGAACAGACCTACACCTGTTCTTCGGCCGAATTGAACTTCACGCCCGGCAGCGATAGCAACGAGATTGGCAGCTTTGAATTGACCCCCGGAACGGGCGCTTGCTCCTGCCCTTTCATCGGCACGACGGATGGCGGCTTGGTGTATGACATCGTGAGCCTCACGGACAACACATTGATTCTCCAGACACAGGGAGACAATGTCAATTGCAATCCAGCGGAGTTGTACTTCACGTATGTACTGACGCGGATAGACACGGGCAATGACGATGAAACGGGGGAAGGGTATCCCGCGGCGGATTCCTATCCTGGGATGACGCTGGTGTGGTCAGATGAATTTGACGGCAACGCCATCAATTCCTCCAATTGGACGCATGAACTCGGCGCTTCGGGTTGGGGCAACAACGAATGGCAGAATTACACCAATTCGCCTTCCAACAGCTCCGTGGCCGACGGGTTCCTGACCATCACGGCGCGCCAAGAAGGATCGGGCTACACCTCGGCTCGCTTGAAGTCAGAAGATTTACAGGAGTTTCAGTACGGCCGCATCGACGTGCGCGCCAAACTCCCAGAAGGACAAGGCATCTGGCCGGCCATTTGGATGCTCGGAGGCAACTTCGCAGAATCGGGATGGCCCTCGTGTGGCGAAATTGACATCATGGAATTGATCGGCAACCTCCCCTCCACGACGCACGGAACCGCCCACTGGGGAAGTAGCTTCAACGTGCACCAATACACGGGCAACAGCATCAGCCTGTCGGGCGGCGAGCAATTCAGCGATGCGTTTCACCTGTTTTCTGTGGAATGGGAAGCCAATCAAATCAGTTGGCTCATGGATGATGTGGAGTTCTTCTCCATCAACAGCTCGCAAATGAACGGACAACCGTATCCGTTCAACCAGCCGTTCTTTTTCATCTTCAACATCGCCGTCGGAGGAAACTGGCCGGGTTACCCCGATGCCTCCACCTCATTTCCTCAGGAAATGACGATCGACTGCATTCGGGTGTTTCAGTAAGGTGCGATGCAGCGACGTTCGTCAGAACGGCAAAACCATCCGTACCAACCCCACCATCAATGCACTAAAGGCAACAGAAACTCCGCAAATAGCGACAAACCCAAATGACAACGAAAGCACCAAACGCAGTCGTTCGCTCTTCAGTTTGTTCAGTTGATAGAGATGACCTTTTGAGAGGTTGTTCCACATCGCTTTGAGTTTTTTGGTCGCTGCTTTGGAGGATCGTTTCAGAAACTCTTTTCTCCAATGAATGCGACGTTCAATGCGTTCGTTTAGACGTTCGATGTCATTGGAATATGCCATCAACAACACTTTAGAAATGAAGGGATTAACGGTTAGTTTACTCATACCTTATTTTACGTATTTCACAACAAATAGTTGCGTTTTTTGAGTGAAAAAAGGCCTGTTTTACTGGGGCTAACAAGCATCCAAACGCATAGCCCTTGGAGTCCAAAATCGATAGCCGTTATCCGTACCGGAATTTCTCAGACGACAACGGTGTCATCAATGCCTCACCACAAGAGGGAATGCGGGTGAAATCTCCGACTCCGTTCCCATTTGCACCCAATACATCCCTGAGCTCACATTGTCCATAGGAAGTTCCACTTGATGCAGACTGGATTGGCCCGATTGGATAACCTGCCCTTGTAGATTGGTCACAGTGTAAGTCCACGGTCTCTCAAAGTGCGTCGAAAGCGTGACCCGATCATGGGCAGGGTTGGGAAACACCGTGTACGATTCAGTCGGCGCACCTTCATTCACCAGCGTGCTCGAACTGCAATCCAAGTGCCCTTCAAGGCCGTATTCTTTCACGAAATTCCAGATGGTCTCGTGCGCCACCATGTCCATATTCCCAAAGGTGCCGGGCCAATCGTGCCCGCCTCCATTCACACGGTAATGTTGAAGTTCCATGCACTCATCGGAACGGGTCCAAGAGAAAAGGTCCACTGTACTCCCATCGTTGGTCGCTATATTTTCTAACGAGGTTTGTTCTGGATTTGAATCCAACGCGTTGGCGTCGACCCAAAGCTGGTGCGAATCATCCGCCGAGGCGAAATACAGCGTGCCTTCGTAGGTGAGGCCATCATACGGCGAAGCGAAGTCATCCGTTCCTAAAATGGTCACTACGGCAGTAGGGTGCGTCACATTGCAGGATTCAAAGGATTCGATATACATCGTGCGTGCAACGACGCCAACAGCGGCAATCCGGTGATTGAGTCGACAGGCCAAGTCAAATGTGAACCCTCCACCGTTGGAATAGCCCAGGGCATACACCCGGTTCAAATCCACATTGTGTTCAGCACTCACTTCGTCAATCAATGCATCGACAAAACCAATGTCATCGTGCGGATTGGGGAGCGTAAAAGGCAAATCTCCAGAAGTAACCACTTGCCAGTTGGTCGAACCCCCATCATTCGGGTCGGGCAGGGCATCGGGATACAAGAGGATAAATTGATCCGCATCAGCCAAGGCACGCATGTCAGCCATTCCCAATTGCTCATTGGCATTGCCGCTCCCGCCGTGGAAGTTCAGGACAACGGGAGCAGCGACTCCCTCGTCGTATCCCTCCGGAATGTATTTTAAATACGTACGCGTATCTCCTCCAAAGGACATGGACTCATTGCTCAATACTTGGGCTTGGATGGCAGGCAAACCCGCTTGACACAAAAGCAAAACAAACCAAACAATACGCTTCATGGATTTCAATTTAAAAAAAGGATTACGGCATCAAGTTGACCACCCTACCCCATTTTGGTATTCGTGAAATTCAAAATTAATTCAACCCTCGAGGAAATCAAAAGATCCATCTTTGACTCGTGAAAAGACAAACCCGTGCAGGCACCAGTTGGTTACAAACAGCAAGGCTCACGCTCGTGACATTGTCGTCGAATCACATCGGCGCACTCAACGAATTGGATGCTGACCCTGCGGTCATGCGCTACATCACCGATGGGGCTCCGAGGCCACCTGGCCACAACGAAGCAGCGGTTCCTCGCCTAGTGCACTACGCAAGGGAACACCCTGGACTGGGACTTTGGCCCACATACCTCACCGAGACGGGCGAATTCATGGGGTGGTTTATCCTGAAGCACCTGCTAGACACGGGTGAGGTGGAAGTAGGATTCCGGATCAAAAAGAAATTCTGGAATCAAGGCTTTTCCACCGAGGCGGGCAGGGCGCTGATTCACCATGGTTTTGAGACGCTCGGCTTGGAACGGATCATCGCCATTGTCCGACCCGACAACCTTGCCTCACAAGCGGTCATCAAAAAAATCGGGCTGGCCTATGAAGACAAGCGTGTATTTCACGGCATCCAATGCCTCTACTTCAGCTTGGACCGGAGTGACTTCCAACGTCCCTAGCGCATCAACGCCTGCTCTCGAGTAAAGCCGAAAAAATGTAACGAACTAGCTCATCGCTCGTACACGAACGATAGGTAGTAAAAAACACCTTTTAAAGACGTCATGAAAAACGACTTCTCAGTTACTCAAGTCATTCTGATGCTTTGCCTGCTGAATGTTTATGCCTCTCTATCGGCACAGACACTCCGTATCTCAGAATATAGCATAGGCTCAGCTTCGGCACTTGTTGACGAGGAGCAAGATATTAGCGGTTGGGTCGAGTTAATCAATACCGACAGTAGAAAATTGAATCTAGGCAAGTATAGCCTTTCAGACACCGCAGTTTTGGATACGCAATGGCGATTTCCACGGCTTTTTCTTTCCCCTGGAGAACGAATTCTTGTCCACCTTTCGGGAAAAAACCGCAGAAAAAAAGACGCTACGCTGCACGCCGATTTTAAACTGAATTCGAGCGAACAACTCAGCCTGTATTATGGCCGGCGCACAATTCAATCAATCCCCCCGAACGACTTTAATCATTGTCAATCGTATGCCACTTTGGACTCGGCAAACATGGATTTTTTACCCTTTGTGATTGGCAGCCCCGGACAGCCCAACAACCTTGGGCTGCTTGGAGCAGATGTCATAGAATTCAATCACAACTCAGGCAGATATTCAGAGGCTATCCAAATCTTACCAACCTGCTCAAGCGTCGACCTCCATCTTCGCTACTCACTTGACGGAACTGACCCAACGATCGAATCTCCGCTCATCCAAAGTGCACTCGTGCTAGATTCAACCATGCTATCACTTAGCGCATCCGACACGTTGAACATTAGCGCCAATGAACGGCCCTTCTTTCGACCGAAGCACACAAGGCGAATCGCAATACTCGGTGTCGCCCTTTTTGATCAAGCTGGAAACCAGAAGAGTGAAACGGCATTCAAATCTTATGTTCTAGAAGATCAACCGAGTCCCATGCCTATACTTTCCTTGATCGGCTCATGGGATGATTTGTTTTCCGATAAGAAGGGTATACTCAATCCAGGTGATTTACGAGATTCTCTTCCCGCTGGGAATTGCGACAAGCGAGGGCGAGCATGGGAACGCCTTGTTCAATTCGACATGATGGAAGTCGGCCAAAACACACAATCCTTAAAAATGGGGTTACGTGCCCATGGAGGCTCTTCAAGAAAAAGTCAACAAAAAGGATTGCGCCTGTATGCGAGAAAAAGCTACGGAAACCCAAACGTCCAACTTAAATTATTTAGTATCAACAGTAGCTTACAACGATTGGCATTGAAACCTGTGTCACGAAGTTACTCGCACTTGGGTATCGAGGATCACTTGAGTTGTTTTATGGCTTTCGACCTTGGCTTAGAGTCACCAAAGCACCTGTTCTCCGAAGTGTACATCAACGGGATTTATCAAGGAGTCTATTCAATCCATCAAAGAATCGACGAAAAGTGGTTGAAGTCTGAATTTGGAGTTCAAAAACCCATTCTTGTCAGCGGATGGGATGGCCAGACCAAACTAGGTGTTGACTCAGGCTTCATTGCCCTCATCAATTTTGTAACTGACCACGACTTGAGCGACTCACTTCATTATGCCAAAGTCGCAAAACAAATCGACGTGTCTAATTTCATCGATTACCAGATATTCGAACAATTCATTGCCAATAGAGATTGGCCAAAAGGCAATGTTAAATGTTGGCGAAATGATGATGCTGAAAGCAAATGGCGATGGATCTTTTTCGATGGGGATGCGGGGTTGCGGTTTTTGAACTATAATCCATTTCTTCATGCAATGGGTGTTTCACAATGCCCATGGTGTAGAACAGGTGGAACGTCCAGCATCCTCTTAGAGAAACTCTGGGAGAACACGGGCTTCCGATCTCAATTCATGGCTCGAGCGAAATTTCTAGCGACGCATCATTTTACGTACGCAAAAACGGAAAAATGGTTAGACATCGTTTGGAATCAACTCAAGACGACTCTGAATAGACAAATCAATCGCTACAACAACACAACGACAACTCAGGCGCAAGAGCAGTTAAACGTGATCAAGTCTTTTCTAAAAACCCAGCCTGAGCGTTACAAGAAATTACTTTCAGAATCAAATTCGGACTTCCCTTTATCACCAGAAACGGATCAAACTAAATCAGAATAGGCCCTGCCGCAACTTGTTTTAAACTGGGGCTGGCCTATGAAGACAAGCGTGTATTTCACGGCATGCAGTGCCTCTACTTCAGCTTGGACCGGAGTGACTTCCAACGTCCCTAGCGCATCAACG
>CALGEI010000109.1 GCA_937881575.1 uncultured Flavobacteriales bacterium
CCCGATGAGCAAGGGAAACCCGAAGCATTGCCGGTAACAGAAATTCGCACCTCGCGCCTCTTTTTTGATTACGAGGCCAAATACTCAGGAGAAGCGGAGGAGATTACCCCAGCTGATTTAAATACGAAAGACCGGATGCACCTCCAGGAGCAAGCAATCGATGTATACACGTCAATGGGATGCCGCGGATTGGCGCGTGTGGACATGATGCTCGTTCCAGGTCAACGTTGCTCCATCATTGAGGTCAATGCCGTTCCTGGCTTGTCCGAGTTCAGCATCATTCCCAGACAGGCAGAAGCCTTTGGGCTTTCGAATCAGGAACTGATTAGCCGCATTATCGATCACACCATACTGGCCGACTGAGGTCTTATGCGGTGGGGTAAAAAAACATCCAACAACAAAGAGGGTCATCCCGTTGGACGACCCTCCCCTGTTGAATGAAAACAAGTAAACTGTTATGAAGCTAGGCTTCGACCGGGTATACGGAGCGAGTTCAAATAGGTTACAAAAGGGTTCAGAAAATTTTAATGAGCAGGAAAAACAAGGTCGTAAAGCCTTGTTTATCAGCGCTTCACTCGTTCAGACTGGTCAGACACGAATGCCTTCCACCCGCTATACCCTGCTTGCATGCGAGGAGAAGACAATTGAAAATGGTGGCACAACGCCGCTGCCAGACCATCTGAAGCGTCTAACTCCTTTGGCATCGAGGCCAGGGGAATGTTCAATGTTCGAGCAACCATCGCGGCGACTTGCTCTTTACTGGCACTTCCAGATCCGGTGATGGATTGCTTGATTTTTCGGGGAGCGTATTCAGAAACAGGAATATCCCGAGACAACGCAGCAGCAAGCGCAACACCTTGTGCCCTTCCCAACTTCAACATCGATTGTACGTTTTTGCCGAAAAACGGGGCTTCCACAGCCAAATGATCCGGCGCATGCGTTTCAATCAAGGCAAGACACCGGTCAAATATTCGCTTCAATTTCACCGCGTGATCAGGATATTTAGAAAGATGCAAGGCACCCATCTCCAACATTTCAAGTTCCTTACCCACGCATCGAATAACGCCATATCCCATGATGGTGGTACCGGGATCGATTCCTAAAATGACTTGTTCCTTGATGTTTTTAGCAGGTGGCATGCGCCAACGAAGGTACATTTGGAATACTGTTTCTTCATGCGTCTCACTTCACCCTCATCAAAACGGCTCTTCCGGAGCACCTTACCGTGGATCTCCACAGGTGCCATCGTGGCGTATCTGATTTGGGAAACATCCCAGCATGAAGCGTGGAACGCACATTCTTCGGACCTCATCCCTTCCCGCCCGTGGTGGTTGGTGGGGTTGATTTTGGCCATGCCGTTGAACTGGCTCCTCGAATCCTGGAAATGGCACCGCTTACTTCAGCGGACCGGGCCATTCGCCGATTCGTTCCGCGAAGTTCTCATTGGATCATCATGGGCTTTCATCACCCCGAATCGCGCGGGTGATGTCGTTGCTCGGGTGGCCCTCTTGCCGAAGGAAAACCGCACTCAGGGAACACGGGCATTCCTGACCGGTGCCTTTGCGCAAATGTGGATCACCTTGTTCATGGGCACTTGCGCTTGGTGGGTTGTCACCTCCGACGATCCCAATCACATCGCAATGCTCTCTTCGTGGACCCTCGAACTTGGCCTCATCCTCAGCGGCCTTTCTCTATTGACCTTGTGCGTGTACCTCCTTTGGAAGTGGCCATTGGGATGGAATCGACTCGCGTTGGCCTCATCGCTTCTGCACTCTGAACCCGTCCCCTTGGCCTTGCGTCTTGAAACGCTGCTTTGGAGTGCTCTGCGGTTCCTTGTTTTTGCAGTCCAGTTTTTTGCAGCCTTGCTCGGATGGGGAATCTCCTTGAATGGACTGCAAGCGTGGTATGTCCCGCTCGTTTATCTCGGCAACATGATTATCCCAAGTGCAGCACTTTCTGAAATGGGCACCCGTGAGGCGCTGACCATTGCACTTTTTCAACCGGACGCAAGTCAATGGTGGGCCGTTGTGCTGGCAGCGTTTTCTGTTTGGCTCGTCAATTTAGGCGTGCCTGCATTGGCCGGAACCGCACTCTCTTTTCGTCGTCAAAACAGGGCCTCATGAACGCGGCATTCACCCACTTCATTTGGATCGTAGTCTCCAGTTGGTGGTGCCTCTCTTTGATCATCATGGGTTTTTATGCCGGGGCCGTTCATCTTTGGATCAAGCGTTGGAGACTCATTCCGCAAGGAGAGGCGCCCCCTCTTGATCCGGTCCGCTCAGGATTAACCGCAATCATCCCCTGCCGCAACGAAGTCGGCAATTTGCCCAAACTCATTGCGGACCTGCGGAAACAAACCCACCCCGTCGAAATCCTGGTCGTGGATGACGGAAGCGAAGACGGGACAGCCCGTGCCGCAGCAGATCTTGGGGTAACCTGCATCAGCAGTCCAGCACCCGGTAAAAAACCCGCGTTGATTGCTGGTATTGCGCAAGCCACAACCGAATGGGTCGCCACGCTTGATGCAGACGTTCGGCTTGGCGAAACATGGGCACAGGCCATGTTGGAAGCTGCCGTTGGTCAGGAAGCCACAGCCGTGGTCGGTCCCGTGACTCTGGGACCCAACCGCTCGGCTTGGGATCGTTTTCAAGCGTTGGAATACGGGGCGATGATGGTGTGGATTGGCGGGGGCGTACATTCCAAGGGCTTGGCCATGGGAAGCGGAGCCAACTTGCTGTTCAAGCGGAGTGCCTACCCCTCTGATTTTCTAACACCTGCGGTAGCCTCTGGGGATGACACCTTTGCGTTGGAAGCCATTCAAAAACAACAAGGGCGCCTCGTTTGGCAGGGTGACCCGCGCGCAGGGGTGCTGACTGCAGGAGCCATTTCTTGGCGGTCGCTTTGGACGCAACGCGGTCGCTGGGCCTCCAAAACGACCCGGCTCGATGACCGGGAAACCATCTTCATTGCCGTGCTCATCGGAACGGTTCAATGCACCTTATTGGCGTGGACATTGGCCAGCCTTGTGCTGCTCAACCTTCCTCTGGGACTCGCAACCCTTGCGCTATGGGCTGTTAAAATGATGCTTGATTTTCGCTTGTTGAAACAGGTTAATTCGGCCTTCAAAATCCATGCGCGAAAACAAGATTACATCACCTTCGCACCGCGCTACCTGATTATGGTGTTAGGGGCATGGGGACAAATCCTCCGCGGAAGAGTGGTTTGGAAGGGACGGCGCATTTAACTTGCTCGCATGGCTTTCCCAGCACTTCAACCCTTCTTACGTCATCGGCCTGCCGCCTTCGGTGCCCTGTGGATTGCATGCCTCGTTGTTATTGCTGTGGGGGGTGCTTCCCCTTCGGCCCGATTCGACTCCCCACGCCAACATGCAGCATCTTGAATGGGCCTTGCTCAGTCCAGGTACCAGCATGGAACATTCCGATGGGAAGGTGCAGGATTTTGTTTTAGGCACCGACCGCTATGGACGAGACTACCTCAGTCGCTTGATGGCTGGATCGGCTATCAGCTTGAGCGTCGGCGCAATCGCTGTCCT
Organism: uncultured Flavobacteriales bacterium; assembly: GCA_937881575.1. Lineage (GTDB taxonomy): Bacteria > Bacteroidota > Bacteroidia > Flavobacteriales_D > Sanyastnellaceae > UA16. Next base: position 3,554 of record CALGEI010000109.1, read on the forward strand.
TATTTCCTTGCTCATCGGTATTTTTTTGGGTGCTTGGGCAGGCTATCGTGGAGGGAAGGTCGATGCGGTGATCAGTTGGCTCATACAAGTGGTTTGGACCCTGCCCACCTTGCTGATGGTCCTGGCCATTACCCTGGCTTTCGGGAAAGGCTTTTGGCAAGTATTCGTTGCCATCGGATTGACCATGTGGGTGGACGTCGCTCGGGTGGTTCGCGGGCAATTCATTTCCTTGCGAGAACAGGAATACATCGAAGCAGCGCAATCGCTTGGATACTCCGATTTGCGCATCATGTTTCGTCACATGTTGCCCAACGCCGCAGGCCCAGTGATCGTGGTCGCTGCTGCCAATTTCGCCGCTGCCATCCTCATCGAATCTGGATTGAGTTTTTTGGGCTACGGAGCGCAAATCCCCATGCCAAGCTGGGGCAATCTCGTCCAGGAACATTACCACCTCATCACCGGTC
>CALGEI010000110.1 GCA_937881575.1 uncultured Flavobacteriales bacterium
CTTATGCTGCCACGGGTTACGACTGCGAGGGCAACTGCCTCGTGGATACGGACGGCGACGGCGTTTGTGACGACTTCGAGATCGCGGGTTGCCAGGACGCTACGGCGTGCAACTACGATGCGACGGCGACGGACGATGACAACTCTTGCACTTATGCTGCCACGGGTTACGACTGCGAGGGCAACTGCCTCGTGGATACGGACGGGGACGGCGTTTGTGACGACTTCGAGATCGCGGGTTGCCAGGACGCTACGGCGTGCAACTACGATGCGACGGCGACGGACGATGACAACTCTTGCACTTATGCTGCCATGGGTTACGACTGCGAGGGGAACTGCCTTTCAGATGCAGATGGCGACGGTATTTGCGATGGTTCTCAAATCTTCACGTTCAACGGCACGGAAGACTACACCGTGGACTGTGTGGATGATTTGCCAACAGAATGCGATGGTTCAGCGACGGTTGAATCAGTATGCAGCCCGGATGGATTGGATTTAGTCTGTTTACTGGCAGAAAATATCACAGGCGCAACGGTCGCATACGAAGCAACTACAGCCCTTGGAAATGGACCTGACGGTGCATTCCGATTGTACGGCGCATCGGCGCAAGGAGTTGCTGATAGCGACTTCTTCACGGAGGATCCCGCGAACCCATTGGAACTCATCCGTTATGACAACCAGGTTGCGGTGTTGACCGGCGCTATTGTCAATGAATTGAATGCTGATCAACGTTTCGACGTCTTTGTTTCATTCCATATGGGACAGAATGCAGATGAATGGTTGATAGAAGACCCTGCGCACGACTTCCTCGTTGCTTTTGATTGTGCTGAGGACATTGAGATGGTCTACACGCTTAAAGGAGATCAGAGTTACCTTGTTGGTCAAGGTGAATATGAAGGCGATCTGATTTCATTGAATCACATGCCGGTCAGTGAGAACAAACGCTTCCAATTGGGACAAGGTGGCAACAGCCACAATTGCAATTACGGATTCGGAGGTTGGTTTGCATGGCAAGGCACCTTGTTAGGGGTTCCAGCCGGAGGGCCTTCAGGAGATATCATTGTTGATTTGACTGAAACCCCCGATTTCCCGACAGCCTCATGCGGAACAGAAGAGGTGGTCTTGTATTACAGCGCAATCGACTTCTCATGCAATGCGGCGGAGACGGTCGTTCAGCACGTCCAGCGCGAAGACAATGAAGCGCCGATGATCGAAGGTCCTGCGGACTTGACGGTTGATTGTGATGCTGTCCCGGCAGTGACCTCACTGGAGGATTTGCTCGCTTCAGGACAGCTCTCGGCAACAGACAACTGCGAAGCTTCGGATGAATCCATGACCTTTGCCTATGAAGGTGAGACGATCACAGAATCCGATTGCTCCAGCACGTATTCCATCGTCCGAACATGGTCTGTGATGGACTGCAGTGGCAACACCAGTACCTACGAGCAGCTCATTGATGTGGAGGATACAACAGCTCCAGTATTTGTAGAGGATTTACCTGCAAATGCAACGGTCGAATGTGATGCGGTCCCATTTGCTGAAGTATTGACAGCTATGGACAATTGTGATACTGATGTCGCAGTGGAATTCGTTGAGACTGTTGAAAGCAGCGATTGTCCGCAGACTTACACCATCACACGCATGTGGTCTGTGAATGACTGTGTTGGCAATCAATCCATCCACGTTCAAACCATCGAAGTTTTGGACACGACGGCACCTTTCTTTACGATTGTGCCAGTAGACCAAATCAATCAATGTGAAGAGCAGGCCTATACTTATGCGGCTGCGGACAATTGTGGTCTGGTTGAGATTTTGGAATCACGTGAAACCATCACATCGGATGCCTGCGGGAATTACGAGGAGTTGGTCACTTTAACCGCAACCGATGAATGCGGCAATAGTTCGAATCACCAGTTTTCCATTGTGGTGCAGGACACGGAATCACCCGTCTTTTTAGAGGATTTGCCGAGCAATGCAACGGTTGAATGCGATGCCGTTCCATCTGCTGTGACCCTCACGGCCACGGACAACTGTGATGAAGTCACCGTGGATTTTGTGGAAACAACAGAAGCAGGTGATTGCCCTCAGACCTACACGGTTACACGCACATGGTCTGTTGGTGATTGCAGTGGCAATGCATCGGAGCATGTTCAGATCATTGAGGTACAGGATACGACGGCGCCGGTCTTTACCGCAGTGCCATCGGATCAAACAAACGAATGTGATGAGCAGCTATATAGCTATTCGGCCACGGACAATTGTGGTGAGGTTTCGATTGGTGAAACGCGCGAAACGCTCAGTTCCGATGGGTGTGGAAACTACGAGCAAGTTGTCACATTGACGGCGATGGATGCGTGTGGCAATGCATCGAATTACGAGTTCACAATTGTCGTGCAGGATGACGACGCTCCTGTCTTCGTTGAGTTGCTTCCTGGCAATGAAACGGTGGATTGCTCAGCCATTCCAGATGCTGTGGTTTTGACAGCTACGGACAACTGTGATATCATTGAAGTGGTCTTTACACAAGACACCACCAACGTGGTTTGCGACAATACATTCACACTCGTTCGCACTTGGATCGCAAGTGACTGCAGCGGAAACGCAGTAGATCATGTGCAGTTCGTTGATGTGTTCGATACGACGGCCCCGATGTTCGAAACGCATGAGGAATTCGTGACGACGTCTTGTGAAAACTTGACGGATGCGACAGATCCGACTCAAATGCCTTTGGTCGCCATTGAGAATTGTGGAGATGTCAATTACAGCGTTGTAGCCACCTTGTTCTCAGGAGGATGTCCAGGCACCTGGATGCGGGAGTGGACTGCAACGGATGCTTGTGGAAATACAACGTCGTCGCTCCAGTTTGTCACGTTGTATGACGATATCGCACCTGAGTTTACGTCATTGCCTGCGATGAATGTCCAATTGGAATCGGGGTCCATGTGTGATGCCGATACAACACCTGAAAGCATCGGAATTCCAGAAGCAGCTGATAACTGCGGACCATCCGTTGCAGTCACGATCGTGCATCAGGATTCCCCTGTGGATGACATTTGTCCGGGATCCTATTCATTCTCAAGAACGTGGACGGCCACAGATTTCTGCGGAAATGAAAGCGTATTCGTTCAATTTATCGAAGTAACGGATGTTGCTGGGCCCGTTTTTGTAAACGCACCGGCGGACCAAAACAACCAGTGTGAAGAGATGGCCTACTCAATGGACGCGACAGATGAGTGCAGCGTCGTTACGGTTTTCGAAACACGGGACACGTTGTCCTCTGATGCTTGCGGAAATTATGAGCATCTGGTCACGTTGACGGCGCATGATGTGTGTGGAAACATGACCGAGCATCAATTCACCATTGTTGTGAATGATGATACAGCTCCGCAGTGGAATCAAGCGATTCCTTTGGACGCAGTCGTAGAGTGCTATAACATCCCAGCGACGGTATCAATTACAGCATCGGATAACTGCGATGGTGCTGTGGACGTAATTTTTGATGAAGTTCAAACCATGGGCGATTGCCCATCGACCTATACGATTACACGATCTTGGTCCACAGTTGATTGCTCAGGCAACGGTACTTTTGCGATTCAAGAAATTCAAGTGGTCGATACGACGGCTCCTGAATTCGTGGAGGAACTTCCTGAAGCGATGAGTGTGGAATGCAATGCCATTCCGGACGCGATCGTGTTGACTGCATCAGACAATTGCGACGCCTCACCAAGTGTTGAAATGGTGGAAACGGTTTCAGATTTGACTTGCGAAGGCACGTATACGTTAACGCGTACATGGACTGCTTTGGACTGCGCAGGAAATGAGTCTGAGCATACGCAAGTCTTGGATGTTGCAGACACAATCGCTCCTGAGGTGACCAATGCGATGGACGCGACAGCAGAATGTGACGGCGCTGGCAACGGCGAGGAACTGAC
>CALGEI010000111.1 GCA_937881575.1 uncultured Flavobacteriales bacterium
CGTTATTCCAGGTTCGAGTCCTGGTCGGGGAACGTAGAGAAAATCCTCAGCCTTAGGTTGGGGATTTTTTTTATGCGTTTTTTTCGTTCCGACGAGCTTATTCACCGCCAGTCAAGGCCTCAACTTGAGCTTGTAAAGACATGATTGTCAGCTGCATAGATGAAATGGTGTTCATCAATGAATCGAGGGTCGCACCAACGGCAACTTCCCCGACGAATACCTCCCCGACAACCTCAGCATTGCCTTGAAGGCGCATGGTTCCGTCTGCCTGAATGTCCATGGCATTGGAACGTGCATTGTCGTCTGAGCCATTTCCAATGGCGAAAAGGACGTCGGTAGCGCCGCTTAAATTGAATTGTCCCAGGACCATGGAATTTTCCTGATCGGCTATGGTTGAGTTGCCAAAAGCAGAGGAGGCTGTTGCCGTTGAGACGGTTGAACGACCCGTTGCTCGGCTATAGAGGCCTGTTGCGGTTGAACCATATCCGCCCGCATGACTCGCATATCCAGCTGCGATGGATTCGAATCCTTCAGCATGAGACAATTCACCCGAAGCGATGGTATACTGGCCTTCGCTATGCGCAGCGGTGCCACTTGCGTCAGTTTCACGGCCTTCGGTGTGGCTGTACAATCCGAGAGCATTGGTTTGAAATCCCTCGGCATGCGCAGCGGTGCTTCCAGCAAGGGTCGCGTACCCCTCAGAGTGGCTGTAATTTGATGTGGCGTCCGTATTGTAGCCCTCCGCGTGGGCAGCTAATGCACTTGCTTGAGAGAGCATTCCTTCCGAATGTGAAGCGGTGCCACTTGCGGTCGTTCCTTCTCCTTCCGCGCTGGAACAGGTAGCGCTTGCAATCGTTTGGCGATTTTGAGCATTGGAATACGCCCCCGTGGCACTTGTGTTGGTGCCTGAAGCATGCGCGTATAATCCCGTGGCAGTGATGTTATAGCCTTGAGCAAATCGCTGCATCACCCGCATGGACCCGTTGGACCAGGTATAGGTAGAGGCAGGCGAACCCCAAATGGAATCTTTGATTGAGGAGAGACCTAGCGAATCACGGGCACCTGTGGCATTGGCAGAACCGGTTCCTCCAAATGCAACTGGGATGATGCCATCTGGAATGAATGACTCGCCGTAATACGGCAAGAAAACGAGGAGATCACTGACGTCAATCAACCCGTCATTGTTGTTGTCTGGATTGTATGGCAAGCCATCATAACTGGCGTCTTGTGCCATTCCAGCCCATGCAATGGAGCACAGAAGCAGGGAGGTGAGCACACGAAACGGAGCGCGAAAAAAGGCTGAAGCGGGTGAATATGAAAGGGTCATACCAAATGAATTTACTGAATCACAAGGTAGGAAAATCGTTAGGGATACCGGCATGGCTTGGTCGCACCAGCGTTTCAATGCCTTTAGTCAATCACCACCCAGGGAACAACTTGTTTGCCGGCGCTTGACAGGATGCGAACGAAATAGATGCCCGCAGGCAGAGTGGTTCCAACCAGCTGAACGCGCTGGTGTTCATTGGAAGTAACCTGAAGTACGATGGGGCTTAACGCCATTGAGCCATCTGCATGAAAGACTTCAAGGGTCGTTTTCCCGGAGCGTTGACTTGTCCAATTCAACCACGCGGTTCCTTTTGAGGGGTTCGGATGAACGAACGGAGCGCTTGAAGACGCGATCTCAGCCATCCAATCACCGCTCATTGAGGAAGCATTGGAACCGAATGCAATGTGGTTGAAGAATCCATGGGTTTCTTGTGCCACGAGGTCTACCTGTTCAGGACACGTTTCGCCAGCAAATGCGATG
>CALGEI010000112.1 GCA_937881575.1 uncultured Flavobacteriales bacterium
TCCACATTTTGAGAGTTCAAGAAAGCATCAACGTCGACGTAGCCATTGGCCAAAGCGAATGCGGTTACGGCATCATCTGTTGGCGCAAAGACGGTGTAGGGCCCAGGAAGTGGATCACCATTGTTGTCGTCTTCAGCTTCAAGCGCTTGAGCTCCGAGATATTCAGCCAAATACGCATTGTAGATACCCTGCTCAAAGGCGGTGTGGTTTTCGCTCTGAGCGATGGCCTCGACGACCGTTGCTTCGGGATAGCCCGCGGGTGCCAGCGTTTTGTCAATGATGTGAATCACGCCATTTTCAGCGGTGATATTGGTTTGGATTACGTTGGCGTCTTCAATCATCACGCCTCCGTCGATGGAAACATTCAAACTATGGCCTTGCAGGGTCAAAAGGGACATGCCATCGGCTAAATCTTCCGCCATGTAAGTGCCTGGAACGATATGGTAGTTCAAAGCAGTCGGCAAATCCGAAAACCCAATCAAATCCCACTGACTCAAATTCATGAGCGCCATGACTTCTTCCACTGCTTCTTGAGTGGGAACGAAGATGGTATACTCATTGTCCTCATCATCCAGCTGCTCGAGGTTGTAATTCTGAAAGACATAACCCGAATTGAAACAGCAAGGATCAGGGTTGTCGTCTGTAGAATACATCACAGTTCCCATCGCGTCGTCCAAGGTGTATGACCACTGGGCGTTGGCATTGGATGAAAATAGGAGTGTCAGGAGTGCGCTAGCTGCGACTTGTTGCGAGAATTTAAAAAAGTTCATAATCAGAGGCTCCATTTTCATTTGTTGATGAGGTTACCTATTCGGTCTGTCAAATGTGACAGCGGGCAGGGTTTTTATGCTTTGAATCGGTATGAAAGGCATTCCATCGAATAATTCAGATGAAACAACTGAAGGTGACTCATTTTGTTCTTAGGAATCATTGCCAAGGTGAAGAATGGAATGTGACCTGTGTTGCTGAAATGTTGAGGAGTCACTTGGTCGATGCAGTCGTTGGTTTGGAGTTCGCGTTGATAATCTGTGGAAGGGCAAGAGTGTATTTGTCGACAGGATAGGCAATCTTTGAAAGGCGCTTGCCATGCGCAACGCACGATGAAACGTTGACCCGAATCTGAACACCATGCATTTTACGCGGCTATTGCCCTACCTCGTTTTTACCGTTCTCAATTTTGGAGGGCTCGCTGTGGGGTCTTTTTTCACAGGGCCCGGCGTTGCTTCAACGTGGTATCAGATGTTGCCGACCGCCCCTTGGACACCGCCGGGATGGGTGTTCGGTGCGGCTTGGACCACCGTGATGATCGGATTTTCTTGGTTCATGGGCAGTCTTTGGAATGCCGATCAATCCGCGTCATTTAGACAAAGAACGATGGGGTTGTTTGCCGTGAGTTGGGCATGCAATGTGGGCTGGAATCCGTTGTTTTTCTATGCCCAAGCCATCGAATGGGCCCTCGTGGTCATCACTGCGCTTTACGCAGTTCTTTTTGTGCTCATGCGTCACAGTTTCAGCGCATCCTCGCCGAATGTGGGCAAGTGGGGCATTTTGCCTTATCTCCTGTGGCTCACCATTGCCATTTCACTCAACGCGTTTCCGGTCTTTGTTCGTTGAGTCCAAGTAAGCGAGACGGAGTTCTTCAAGCCATGGCCAGGGCTTGCTGTTGTTATCGCAACTCCACACCGTCAATGAATGCCGCAACCCCTTGCATGAAGACGGTTCGGTCATCCCACATGCAGAGATGGGAACCTGACTCGCACGTCAAGCTTTGACCGTCTTGCACCAATCCCGCTTGCCGTTTCATCGCCCGGGGATCCATGGTGTCGTGTGTGGCGCCCACCATGAGCGTGGGCGTTGCGATTTCGCTCAACTGGTCGGTGATGTCCCAATCGATCAGGCGGCCGCCCACTTTGAATTCGCTAGGACCTTGCATCAAATCGTAGAGGGGATAATTCAAACGGGAGAATGAGACTTCGACCTCTTCTGGCCATTCACTCAGCCGACAGATGTGCTTGTTGTAGAATTCCCGTTGGACCAAGTCCAGGTAGATTTCGTTTTGAAAATCGCCGGCCTCCTCATAGGCATTGAGCGAGTCGACCAGGCTAGAGCGCATTTGGGGTCTGAGTACTTCGCGGTTGTACGCCGCGTATTCCGGAATGCTTGAAACCATGTTGCACACGATCAAGCCGTTGAGGTGCTCTGGATACTTCAAGGCATATTCCATGCCCAGGATGCCTCCCCAGCTATTGCCCAATAAATAGAAATTCGACGCATCGTATCCCAGGGCCTGTCGCACTTCCTCCACTTCTTCCACCCACCGGTCGATGTTCCAAATGTCCTCCGTCGGTTGATCACTGAAAAAACTTCCGAGTTGGTCGTACATCACGACTTCGTATCCATGGTCGGTGGGCAAGTCATAAGCAAGTGACAGCAAGTATTCATGGGTCGCTGCCGGGCCGCCGTGCAAGGTGAGGATACAGACATCTGGATTTTCCCCAAAAGTTTGCGTGAACACGCTGTATCCATTGGATAGTTCAATCCGTCGCGCACCCTCCTCGGCCCACTTCGCTTCTCGCTCGGCCTGCTGTTCTGCAGAAAACTCCATGGCATAGGGTGACGATGTTGTTTCTCCATCGGTCACATCGGTCACGTCGGTCACGTCGGTCACGTCGGGCTGATCTGGGTGGGTTTGACAGCTCGAAAGACTCCACAAGGCCGAAAGTAAAACGAAGGCAAAGGTTGAAAAGAGGGGGGACGAATGGAATTTCATCGGAGTGGGTTTGATGCGCTCAAAAATGCAACATAAAAATGATTGACGAAGCCGTGCGGAGCACCCATCAAAATTTAGGGCTTGGCAACGCGCACACTTACCGCTGCACCGCAATGGCGCGAGAGTTCAAAAGCGCACCCTGACTCCAAATCTCCAGACGGTAAAACCCAGAAGGGATCGCAGAAACATCCAGGCACGTTGCGCCGGAAAGGGGCCATTCTTTTGTTTGCCTCCCGTTGCTGTCTCTCAAAATGGCGTGAGCTGGATTGGCCCAATTCAGTTCAACAAACAGCACATCATGCGCGGGATTGGGATACACCTGCGTGCCCAAAGGAGATGGGGTTGCAGAGACGGAATTTCCTGCGGAAGTCAACGTTTCTGAATAGGAATAAGGTGGTCCGCATGCGCTGTAAACGACAAGTTCTAAAGTCGTGGTTCCTTCGAAGTCCAATGTCACCAAATCGCCATCCATCCAAATGAAATCAAACGTTGCATTGGATACTGCCATGCTGTCGACATACGGACTTGTGCTCACTTGAACGATGCTTCCCGTCGGTGTACTTTGTGAGAACAACTCGGTGCCAAGTAAGTCAAATTGCTTCCATGCGCTCTGTTGGTTTTGCCAGACATTCCAGACGGCTTCGTCCAAAGCTTCGCTCTCGTTGAGTCCGATGGGCCCTGAATATTCAGAGTTCATCGGGTTTTCCCCGAAGATGGCAACGAAAAATGCACTGGCCGCGAGGTAAGATCCGGCAGCGGAAGGGTGGGAGCTGTCGGGGTTGTAAAGATCGAGGCCTGTTGTGGCCACAACGTCTTCCCAGATCATCCCAACAGGAGCGCACCACGACTCGGTCATGTCGGCGGCTTCCAGATAGCGTTCGGTCAATAATTCTTGCATCCCCTCGTAGGTACAGACGGGGGGCCACCAAGAGCAGTTTTGGTCATCGCCATTTTCCCGTCCCCACGTCATATAAAGCAGCGGTACCGCGCAATCGTTGTGGTTGCGTATTTCATCCGCCAGGGCTTGCACAGCAGGGAAGAAATCAGCCTGCACTTGATCATAGGGCAAGGATGCTTTTTGACTTTGTTCTTGCAATACCACAAAATCCCAATCGCCCTGTTGAATGAGGTCTTGGGAGGTGTCATTGGTCATATGACCTTGCAAGCTCGCACCACCCGGGGTGTTTTGGGACGTCTCAACGACATGCCCCATGCTCGCGGCCAATTCTGAGAGCATCACGGGAAGCTCATTGAAATAAGTGTAGCTATTGCCCAAAAAAAGAACACGTGTGGTATCCTGGCCCTGAGCGCTGGTTGCAGCAAGCAGAACGTTGATGACTGTGAAAATTAGGACACGCATTCTGGTGGATTTGGTTTTCGAAATGATAACATTTGACCTGCGCGGATATGCCAAGATTGAAGAAGAAGTCAAGTCCCTCTGCGATTAATTGATTTCGAAACGGTAGACTTGTCCGCAATCGGTTTCGATGGTTTCTTCGGAGTCTTCACAGGCTGAAATAAAGGCCATTTTAGCCACGATATCATAAGAGCCGGCATCGGCTTGGTAGCTTGCTGAGTCCAAAATGCTCATATCACCAACGAACAAGTCTCCGTTGATTTCAACGTCTGGAGTACAGACCGTGTTGTTGATGATCCAGATCGTCGCTTTGTCGTCGCATTCTAGAATGTCATCCTTGCACGAGGTCAAGGCAAACAGGGGCAATAAGGCAGCGACTAGCATCGGTTGAAGAGCAGACTTTTTCATGGGGTATACAGGGTGTTGATTGAATTCAAATTTAAAGGGAGGGATGAGGCAAAAGTGTTAAAAGGAATTTAATTGACTGAGAGTGCTTGAGGAGGATGCCCGATTTATCCGATTATCTTGCACTTCGTTGGTTTCCCCCAAGGTCCCTCATGAAAGTATCCGGCTTCACCTTTATCCGAAACGCTGTCAATTATGACTACCCTGTCGTCGAGGCAATCGAGTCGATCCTTCCGATTTGTGATGAGGTGGTCGTGGCTGTTGGAGCTTCTGATGATGCCACATTGGCCTTGATCCAAGGAATTCAATCCGATAAAATCCGCATCGTTGAAACGGTTTGGGATGATGCGTTGAGAGAAGGAGGGCGCGTGCTCGCCGTGGAAACGGACAAGGCGCTAGCGGAAGTTGCGGCCGATGCGGATTGGTGTGTTTACATCCAAGGCGATGAGGTCCTGCACGAAGACGGACATGCCGCCTTGAAGCAGGCGATGGAGGTCAATCTGCAGCGCGAAAGCATAGACGGGTTGTTGCTGTCTTACCGCCATTTTTATGGGTCATATGACTATTTGGGGACAAGCAGCAAATGGTACCGCAATGAGATTCGGGTGATCAAGCCAGGTCGGGACATTTTCTCTTTCCGAGATGCTCAGGGTTTTCGGAAGCGCCCGGATCAAAAATTGCGCGTGGCAAGGGTAGAAGCATACATGCACCATTATGGTTGGGTCAAGGAGCCCGAAGCCATGCAACGCAAACAAGAGAGTTTTCACAAGATGTGGCATGATGACGATTGGGTCGCCTCCCATGTGGTTCCTGCAGAATCTTACGATTATGGCCGTGATGTGCAACAAATGCAAAAGTTCACGGGCACACACCCTCGGGTCATGTTGGAGCGCATTCAGCGACAAAACTGGACCTTCGATACCGACATCTCAATTGACCGCCGGACAAGCAAAGACCGGTTTAAATCATTTTGCTACAATCGCCTGGGGATTGAGCTCGGATACAAGAACTATCTTGCGGACCGATAACCGCAAAACAAGACTGCAGGCCATGGCAATGATTGAAGAATTGGAGCGTTCAGGAAATTGGTTGTTCCGCGGGCGTTCATACTTCCCGTTGGTTTTGTACGTGCTCATGGCGATTGTCATTGGCATGGAGTGGGATCCGTTGTTCCAGACGTTTGATGTCATTTCCGCAGTGGCTTGCATCGCCATTTCCATGTTGGGATTGGTCATCCGCTCTTTGACCATTGGCTTCACGCCTCGGGGGACATCGGGCCGAAACACCAATGCCGGACAAGTGGCTGAAGTGTTGAACACACAAGGCATGTACAGTCTTGTTCGGCATCCGCTTTATCTCGGTAACTTTTTCATGTGGTTGGGCATCATGATCTATGTCGGCAATGTTTGGTTTGCCGTGGTTTGCTGCCTGTTGTATTGGCTGTACTATGAACGAATCATGTTCGCGGAGGAGGCTTTTTTGCGCAAGAAATTTGGCAAGGCTTACCTCGATTGGTCCGTGGACGTGCCCTCTTTTTGGCCTCGAAACCTCAAATGGCAAACACCGGATGTGGAATTCTCTTTTCGCAATGTCTTGAAACGAGAATACAACGGTTTCTTCGCTGTTTTCGTTAGCCTCGCTATGGTGTCTGCTGGCAAGTCCTATGTGCACATCACGAGCGATTGGGAGCAGGTGTTGCAGCCGTTTTGGCAAGGCGCTGTTCTTGGATCCTTTGTGATTTTCCTGACCCTGCGTAGCTTGAAGCGGTACACCCGCGTGCTGCATGTGGAAGGGCGCTAAACTCTGTTTGTCAGGTCCTCCCACTCTCGCTCCGATCAGGCTGTGACCTGAAGAATTCGAATGTTCTTCGTTTCAAGGGAAAGTGCATCGAATTCAATCAATGCAGCATCCGTTGGCGCGAAGATCGTTTCGGGGCCCGGAGACGGTTCATTGGGATTGTGTTAAGGTTGGCCGCGCAGTACTTCATTGAGATTCGCATCGAAAAGGCTTGCTCCAACAACGTGTTCTTCCCGCGTAGCATTGATCGTGCGCCGATAAGGCCGATGTCTGCGCTAAAAGGGTGATTTGTACTGTGGGTTTTCAGCAAGAGTGGGGTCCGTGAGGCACTTCAGGAAGGCCGCCAAATCCATGCGGTCTTGTTCGTCGAGGAGGAGTCCCGTCTCTTGCGTGGCGGCCAATGCCGGATCGACCGTTGCGGACAATTGAATGCCTTCATTGTAGTGATCAACGACCTCTTCCAGCGTGGCGAAACGACCGTCATGCATGTAGGGTGGCGTGAGTTCGATGTTGCGAAGGCTGGTTACCTTGAATCTGGCGCGATCCTGGGGACTCCCGGTAACCACCATGAACCCACTGTCTTGCATGGCGGCATCGCTATCCAATCCGTTGTTCATGAAATCATCGTTTTCGAAGTTGATTCCGGAATGGCAATGCGCACAATCCGCACCGCTGAATTCAGGAAAAAAGGGATTGTACTCCATGAAGAACAAATCCAACCCTCTAAGTTCACTTTCATTCAGTATGGACTCTCCGGCGAGGTGTTGGTCGTATCGGCTGCCGTAAGAAACGATGCTGAGCATAAATTGCTCTAGGGTCAAACTGATTCGCTCCGGCGTGATGTTCCCATCTCCGAATGCTCGGGTGAATTGGTCCACATATTCAGATTCTACCGATAGCTTGGCAATGACATCGTCCAAGTTTTCATCCATTTCCAGCTCATCTTCGATGGGAAGCAAGGATTGGTGTCTCAGCAACTCAGCCCGGCCATCCTAAAAGAATCGATTGGAGTTCCAGGCCATGTTCGACACGGCCATGGCCTGTCGATGTCCAGGCAGGCCTTGAATGCCAATTGAAAACCGAGCGGTATCGCTAAAGCCAGCGCTTTGAAGGTGGCAAGTTGCGCAGCTCATGGTTTCATCACCACTCAATGCGGTTTCGTGAAACAACATGCGTCCAAGTTCAACTTTAGCCTGAGTCAAAGGATTGTCTGCCGGCAGAATGGGGGGTGTCACATGTGCTGGGAATACCAGTTGATACGGTGTTGAATCCGCTGTGATTTCGGGTTCATCCGGAGTGCGGTTGCATGAAGCGATGGTCCCTGCAAGCAGCACAGCCATCAGGATCCACTTGGGGTGGGGTGATCCGGTATTCCAATTGAAAGAGCGTGAACCATTCATTTAAAATGGAGTATTGAGGAAGGTAAATAAGTCCATGCTTCTTCGCTTTGTCCGACGTCCTATGGCACAGGATTGAGAACAGCAGAGTATGGTTTATTGAATGATGAGACGCCTGGCGACTCTTTCAATCGGACTTTGGATGAAATAAATACCAGGCGCCCATCCTTGAACATCCAATACGTCCATAGGGCTCTGGATATTGGCTGAATGAACAACGCGTCCCTGCGTATCCGTGATGTCAAAAGTGGACCCCATGACGTCGTTGGACCAAATCAATTGCATCCAATCCGATGAAGGGTTGGGATAAGCACGGCACCATTCAGGCGCTTCCAGTAGATCGCTCAGTCCGACAGCACTTGTGCCCGGAGCAAACACTTCGTCTCGCATGTTCTCCAAAACGGTGACGGCCTCGTTCGTGGTTGAGTGCTCGATCAAGCCATTGGCGACATTGAGCTGAATGAACAAGTTTTCGTAGTTGGCGTGCAGGGAGATGGTCACGTTGCCATCCACCGCTGAAGCAGCGAGTTCATGAGATTGATTGAAGAAATTGTTGTCTCCGAGTGCGTGTACTTCGAATACGGCATTGAGATTGGACCCGGCCAATCCTTCCAATGCCACGAAACGGTAGCCACTTGCCCAGCCCCAGTGCATGCTTGGATATTGGGGCGCCAATGGATGGCCTGAAGCATATGTCGCAGGGTCGAGGTGGTTGTGCTCTTCGTCCACACCCACGCTAAAATCAATGGCCTCCACATTGTTGATGTCCCAATCGCCCAAAGAATACATCGGCTCGTCATCGTCTACGTTGACCAAGATATAGGTATCAGTGAGTTCCGTAGTTTGACCTCCATCGTGTGTGATGACGAAATCGCTGAGATAGTATTCCAGCCGGTCAATTGCGAGGTTCGTTCCGAAAATGGAATGGTTGGTTTCCAACTCCAATGCTTCACCGTTGATCAGATGCTGCAGTTGCAATTGAAGGGTGTTTTGAGCTTGGGCTCCAAGGGTAAAAACGAATGTGAGCAGGGATGCAACGAAAGCCAAAGAGATTGATTTCATTTCGGTTCATTTGATTTCAGGCTGAAGTTAATCAATGATGTCGCTGATTCAATGCCTGTTGCGAGTCCATGGTATAGTCGGTCGAGTCTGTTCGTCCTCGGGAGAATGTGCCTTTGATCCTGTTGTCGCCGTCTTATCGAATTGCTCAGAAGTGTATCATACGGCTCAGTCATTTTTCTAATCGGGATTGAGGTTGTGTTCGTTTGTCAATGAAAGATGTGAATGGTGAAGTCTGTGTGAAAGACATGTCCAATGTTATTGACCAACTCAATCGATGTAGACTAAAAAATTTCTACGCGGAGTTGTGTGGACCGGAGCTTTTTTGTTTTTCGGATTCCGTTCAGTTTTGGCGCAGAACGAAAATGAATTATGCTGGTACCCATTGGACATGGGCTGCCTGATTGGACCTGGGAACCACTCGAGTCGTCGTGTCTACAATTCTCAAGAAGTTGGCAAGAAAAGGCTGTTCAGCTTGAAAAGAGGAGCTGCAGTGGCGCATTGATTGTTGACTGAGGAGGAGTCGATGCGTGTGATTCACAAATTCTGACCGGCACGGCCCTGTCACCATTTCCCAGCATCAAGGATTGCCACAGAACGTTCGTTTTGACACGGTGCCATCATTGCCGAATCGATCGATGCGCCGAAATTTGGATGTCCATGTGATTTCCTGAATGGGCCACTGGCTTCTGTGCTGGTTTTGTGGCCTATTTTCAGGAATGCTCAAAAAGAGCGTTTGTCTTTTGATGTCTGATTACTTCGTTCGAATTTTGCTTGTAATTTTGTTCTTGATTCTGCGAGGTTAAATAGTCGTGATGATTCAACGAAGTATGTTTTGTCGGTTTTCGTCCAAGGAAATGATTGCGACGGACGCCTGTGAGGTCACCTTGGTGTCCAAGAAAAAAATGCCCTTGAGACATTGGATTCCGGGGCAGTTTTTGACGCTAATTCTGGAATTACCTGAAGGCACAGTTCATCGGAATTACACCATTGTGGCAATGGAGGCCCGGAAAATTGTATTGGCCGTTCGCCGGGCACCGGGAGGGCGTGTTTCGAATTGGCTAATTGACGACGCCAAAATCGGAGAGGAAATCAAAATCATCTCACCCTTAGGCCAGTTTGGACTGCCCATCCATCCTCAGGGACCCATTTGTTTCATTGCAGGAGGAAGTGGCATTACGCCATTCATCCCGATGATTCGCCATCGGAAAGCTCCGCATTTGGAGCATCCATTCTTGCTGATAACGGCCAATTGGACGACGGAAAGCACCATGTACCGTGAAGACTTGGAAGCGTTTCATGCGGATGGCGCGGTGCGCTGGATGAGCATGCTGACGGCCCCGAATTTGGATTCGGCGGCGGCGAACCGGAACCAAATCATAGGACAGAGTGATGCCAAGGGGTTGGCGTTGGCGCTGGAGCGACTGGACTGCGCGCTGGACTCGGTTCACTCCAATCCGGAATTTCCAGCACACTTTTATATCTGCGGACCCGCGAAAATGATGCAAGCACATCGTTCGCTGCTGATGGAGCATGGTGTTTCCAGTGATCGCATTGTTTTGGAAAGTTTCTCCACGGAAAATTTCGCTGTATCCGATTCGAGCCAGGCGATTGACATCGTTGTATCGAAGGATGGGCAAGAGGAAAAGGTGGCCGTAAATCCAGGCGAATCTGTTCTGGAGGCCTGTTTGAACCACGGACTATCCATTCCGAATAGCTGCCGAATGGGAGCCTGCGGGACATGCCACATGACGTTGGACCATGGGGAGCTGCGGTTGGGTAATCAGGCTGGATTGACCGAATCAATACAAAGGCAGAGGAAGGTGTTGGCATGCCAGTCATTTCTTCATGATGACGTCAAGCTTGCGCCGGCGCTATCGCACAGTCGAGCGAATGGTCGCCGCAATGCCTTTCTTGTCGCTGCCGGACTTGCCTTGTTTGTTTTCGCAGGAGCGAAAATTCCAGCAAGCTCCCAATTCATGATGGTTGGGCCTAAAAACACGGGCCATGAGGGAATCGAATGTCGCCAATGCCATGTCGATGCGCCGGGTTCCTTTCGACAGCAGGTGAGTCACAACGCCAGAGGAGTCATGGGGTTTCATGATTTGGATTGGGTGGATGTTGGAACTGCGGAGGTCACCAATGAAACGTGCGAAACATGCCATGCCCGTCCCAACGATCGGCATCCGGTCCAACGTTTTCAGGAATTGCGATTTTTTGATCAACGAGAAGCCCTGGGGGTGCATGAATGCAAAAGCTGTCACATGGAGCACAACGGAGTGCGGGTAACTCTCGAGGGAGGAGACTTTTGCCAATCATGCCATGCCGACCTGGTGATGGACCAAGATCCCTTGGATTTTTCTCATGCCGAGATCATCGCAGAAGGGTCCTGGGATGCCTGCATGCAATGCCATGATTTCCATGGCAATCACAAGGCGCAGGCCCCAACATCGATTCAGGATACCATTGGGCTGCATCAAATCCGAAAATATCTCAACGGGGGGGAGGACCCCTACGGACTGCAAAAAGAACATTTAGCCCGCAATCCACTTTTAGAAGAATAAACTCAGCTCAACGCATGCATGTCGCAACTACGCAAACACTTATTGGTTGTTTTTTCATTGGGATTGCTTGTCTTCTCGATGCCGGTTTTGGCACAAAAAGCGTCCAATTCATCCAGTTTTTCACTTGATGCTCAGGTGCGTCCACGCACAGAAATGAGAGGGGGATACCGCACGCCATTGCTTGAAGGGCAGCATGCTGCAGTCTTGACGGATCAGCGGACTCGATTGGGTGTGCGTTATGCTGACACTGGGTTTGAGCTCAGGGTCAATTTTCAGGATGTGCGCGTTTGGGGAGCTTCGCCCACCATGACAACAGGTGGAATGGAACCCAGCTCGGGCCAGGTCAATCTCGGGTTAGTGGAAGCCTGGGCAAGCGTCAATTTGGGTCAATCTTGGAAACTCACAGCCGGTCGTCAAATCATATCATTGGACAATGAACGGTATTTTGGTACGGTAGGATGGGCACAGACAGGGCGGGTTCATGATGCGCTGATGTTGAGAAAGTCCGATGATTCTAGTCCTTGGAAGTGGACGCTTGGAGGGTCGTATGGTCAGCAACAAGCGGTCTTGATCGATCAGCCTTTTGCACTTCCGGGAGCCTACAAGGCGCTGGCTTTGGCGCATGGGGCTTATGAACCTCAAGATGGTGTTTCGCGGATTTCGGGTTTGTTGACGTCCGTGCAGCGAACGGCCAGTCCGCATCGCTTTGAGCACACGGCTGGTTTGACCTACTCCAAGAAGGCCCCATGGAGTTTGGTGCTTGAAGGCTATGTCCAATCGGCGGGAGCGGGAGCGGGGACGGGCTATTTGTTGGCGGGATCGCTTTCAACCAAGACGGGCCGCCACCAGTGGACCATTGGCACCGATTGGTTGTCAGGAGATCAAGAGAATACGGTGGCATTTTCACCTTCATTCGGAACGAACCACAGGTATTATGGGTTGATGGATTACTTCTACGCAGGCAGTGGCCATGGTTCAGTTGGACTGATGGACCACTTTGTGAAGTGGGCTTCTACGTTTGGTGATGGCAACACGGCCAAGCATTCCTTGACAGCACATTATTTTGTCAAGGGCGATGCATCCGAAATGTTGGGGTGGGAATTGGATTGGGCCTTGTCCAAGCCGCTTCATCCAGGAGTCACCTTTTCTTGTGGAGCGTCCGTTCTAGACGGTACAGGCGACCTCTTGGAGCTGAAAGGCTGGACGGAAGATCTCGTGGCAGAAGGAACAGGCATCCAGTCTTGGGGATGGATTATGCTCAGTGTTAACCCCACCTTATTCTCTCAATCGAAATGAAATTGACTTCAGCATTTTGGTTGGTCCTTGCAGGCGTTTTTGTCACGGCCAATGTTTATTTGTTCTCCACGGCTCCTGAACCACTGATCAAGAAAAATGAGGCCAAAGTCACTTTTTCGATTGAAGAGGCCTTGACGGCGCTTTCGTTTGAGAACGACATCACCCGCACTGTGTATACGCGAGAAATTGTCGGGGGTGGGAAGAAAAACGGGTTGAAATTTAGTGAGAAATGGGCGGATGAAGATGTTCACGCTGGGCCGCTTCCCGCGCTTTTCCTGCGCGGTATAGCAGGCAGCCTTTCGCGATCGAGCGTGCCGTTGGATTTGTATCTCGGTTCGGATTACCCCATTGAAAGCAGCAATTTGTTTGAAGGCATTCAGGCTGAGAAATTTGCTGAAATCAGGGCCGATGGCGAGCCCAAGTTTTTCTATGATGACCGGACGTCCGCTTACACGGCGATGTTCCCAGACATCGCCACAGCCATGCCCTGCGTGAGTTGCCATAACACCCATGAACAATCAGCAAAGAAGGATTGGGTGCTCAACGATATCATGGGGGCCACGACCTGGAGCTTTCCTTCCGATTCCATAACGACGGATGAATGGGTTGAAATGCTCTCAGCGTATCGCGCTGGCGTAGCTGAGACGTATGGAGTGTATTTGGCCAAGGCGGGTGCGTTCCCAGAAGAATTGCGGCCTGTGATCGGTGGGGGTTGGCCGAAAAGTCAAGCCCAGTTGCCTTCCCCTGAGATGTTGCGGGATACGATTGATCAGTTGACCTCTCAAAAGCTGATGGAATTCCTCGTCGCTCATGCTGTAGAATCATGAGGTACAGCATCAACCTGTTGACGCTCGTCGTGAGCGTCGTGGTGGGTGCTTTGGTTCTCCTCAAGGCAGGAAATTGGTCGATGTTTGAGTTTCTGGAAGTCTGGAAACAAGCAGAGAATTATCAAATCGGCACGGGGCTCGGCTTGCTTTTTGTGGTGATCGCGCAATGGTCTCTCACCGCTGCCAAAGGCGTGTTTAATTTGTCGGGCGCTGCATGGGATCGCATGTTGCTCTTGCACTACATGCTGGGTTTGGTTAGCCCCATTTTGGCTTTCATGCACAGTGCGAAATTGGGCTACGGTTTATTGGGTGCGCTCATCGCGCTATTCCTCTTGAACGCCATGTTTGGAAGTGCAATGGGCCTCGCAAATGAAGCAGGTACATCGAGCAGGCGATTTGCAATCAAGTGGTCTGTCGTCCAAATGGTGCCGATTCACATTGCACTTTCCAGCCTCGTTGCTGCGATGCTATTGGTCCACATTTGGAATGTGATCTATTTCAATTGACGGCAACACGTTCAGACAACAGATTGTTGATTTCGATTCGTGTGGAAGTGGCGAGCATTTCCTCCGCGATGCACATGGCTGAAGACCAAGCTTCGCGCAGCGCCCCAAGTTCGCTTCCCAACGCAACATTCTTCGTGTGGTCTTCAATAACTCCCAATGCAGGGAATCCGTAGGACTCTCCTTCACCGTCGGGACCGCAATATTTGCTGGATTGCACGCCTTGCTTTGTGGTAGCAACAAATGTGGTCGGACTTTGCGGTTTCAGAGCGTTGCCTTCGTAGACGAATTTCACCACACATTGGATGTGTTTTTGTTTGCTTATAAAGCGTGTTTTATGTCTGACATTCAGCGCTTTAAGTGCGGTTTTTCGCGTTGAATTTTGTATCTTAATAGAGCCAATTGAATGACGAAAACCTGAAGCAGATCAACCATGGAAGACACAAAAAAACGACAAGAACAGCGCATGTATTTTCAGCAAATGAATGCAGCCATTGCAGAAGATGAGCTGCAAGAGTTTCTGGATGAATACAGCGAAGTATTGAAGGACGTCGGATTGATGAAACACCTGATTGGGGGCTCCTACACCACCCCTTTTCACTACTCGCGTTCTTCGGTTGATGCCTATGTCATCAATGCGATTGATCAGTTGATTTATATCATCGAAGCGGATGGTGATTTTGCAGATTCCGATATGGGTGGAATGACCGTTCTCGATCGGAATGCATCCATTCCGGATTTGATCGATGACTTCAAGTCAAAATGCAACGATGTCTACCTCATGGATGGAGATTTCTCCGTGGATCAATTGGAGGAGGCTGGTAGCTCATTGGACTTTACTGCTTAGGATCGAATGGGTTGCTGTTAGGTCCAGAAAAGGCTTTTTGCGGTGATCGTTTTCAATCGTGGGGATGTCAATTGATGGCTAACTTTCGCCCATGAGAAAGAAGATTGTGTTGCTCGGATCCGGTGAACTGGGCAAGGAGTTGGTGATCGCGTTGCAGCGTTTAGGGCAACACGTGATTGCTGTTGATGCGTATGCGAATGCTCCGGCCATGCAGGTCGCTCAGGAATGCGAAGTGATCAACATGCTGGACGGCGATGCGCTTGATGCCATTGTAGCGAAACACCAACCCGATATCATCATTCCTGAAGTGGAGTCTATCCGTACCGAACGGTTCTACGCGTATGAAGAACAAGGAATCCAGGTCGTCCCGTCCGCACGAGCAGCGCATTTCACCATGAACCGGCGGGCTATTCGTGATTTGTCCGCCCAGGAGTTGGGACTGAAAACGGCTCCTTACCGCTACGCACGATCGCATGAGCAACTTATTGAGGGCGTCGAGGTCGTGGGCATGCCGTGCGTGGTCAAGCCGCTCATGTCGAGTTCTGGTAAGGGCCAGTCCGTGATCCGCAGTGCGGCCGATGTTCAAAAGGCATGGGAGTACGGATTGGACGGATCTCGAGGGGATTTGGAAGAGGTGATTGTCGAGTCTTTCATCGATTTTGATTACGAGATCACGCTGTTGACACTCACGCAGGCGAATGGCCAGACGTTGTTCTGCCCGCCGATTGGCCACCGCCAGGAGCGAGGGGATTACCAGGAGAGTTGGCAGCCCGCAGCGATGGCGCCGGAGTTGTTGCTCGAGGCGCAACAAATGGCTGGAGCGGTCACAGACTCACTCGGTGGAAATGGCATCTGGGGCGTTGAGTTTTTCATCAAGAACGGTCAGGATGGTCAGCCTGGAACGGTCTATTTTTCTGAACTCTCGCCTCGCCCGCATGATACTGGAATGGTCACACTGGGCCGGACCCAGAACTTTTCAGAATTCGAGTTGCATGCCCGCGCGGTATTGGGGATTCCTGTATTGGAGATTGAGCATCTGCGCAATGGTGCGAGTGCAGTCATTCTTGCTCCTGCAACTGTCGCGGCTGAAAGCGCTCATCCGGGATTTCCGGTGTTGACAGGTCTCGCGGAAGCCGCGGCGATTCCCTACACAGACTTCCGCCTTTTTTCCAAACCCGCAGTCCGTCCTTACCGACGCATGGCGGTGGCGTTGGCTTTCGGAGAGAAGGGATCCGATGTGTCCGATTTGGTGAGTCAGGCTCAACGCGTAGCGGGAATCATTCAGGTCAAGGCCTGATGATTCATTGGGCGTAAAAGAAGCTTCCCGATAGCAAAGATGGTGTGTGCGAACCTGTGCATCCCTAACAAACACGGGGCCTATGGAGTGGTCTTAAAAGTTTCCATACAGTTGCGGTACTATGTATTGCAAAGTACTCTGTTTAACCTATATATTTGCAGCATGAGTGAAAGCCACAAAGCCAAAGCGCAAATGCGCAAGGGAGTGCTTGAGTTGTGCATTCTTCGGATTTTGAAGGACCACGAGGCGTACACCTCGGATATCATCGCGGCATTGAAAAAGGTCGACCTCCTGATCGTGGAAGGAACCCTCTATCCTCTTTTGATGCGGATGAAAAATGCGGATATGCTGGAATACCGCTGGGAGGAGTCCCCGTCAGGTCCGCCAAGAAAATATTATCGGATCACAAAAAAGGGTCAAAAGGTTCTCCTTGAGTTGGAAGCTGCTTGGGTCGCTTTTGTTGATTCTGTCAACTCACTTCAATCCCCAAGTTCCAAAAGCCATGAATAAAACAGTCAATATTGAACTTTCGGGCCTGTTCTTTCATCTTGAAGAGGGAGCTCACGCCGCGCTTCAAACGTATTTGACTTCTATACAGAAGGCTCTCGGGTTGACTGAGGGGAAGGATGAAATCATTGTTGAAGTGGAGGCGCGGTTGGCCGAGTTGTTTCAACAAGCCCTCGAAACTGGACGTCAGGTGATTTCACTCCAGGATGTTCAACAAGCATGCGCTCAAATGGGAGATCCTTCAAATTTCCAAGAAGAGGCTGCGGAGGAAGGCGAGCACAACGAAGAAAAGGCAGCTCCAAAAGCGGCTGGTTTGCGACGACTTTTCCGTGATGGCGAGAAGCGTTTGATGGGCGGGGTAGCTGCTGGTTTGGGCCATTATTTCAAGCAAGACCCCGTCATCATTCGCCTCGTGTTTTTTGTATCCATGTTCTTCTTGGGGCCTTTTAGTATTATAGGTTATCTGGTTTTATGGGTGATTACACCGAAGGCTGTGACGGTTGCAGAGCAGCTTTCCATGCGGGGCGAGTCCGCCAACTTTGAGAACATTAAGTCACGGGTGCAAAGGGAATTCGAAGACGTTGGCCAATCCGTTCGAGAATGGACATTTGGAAGGCGATTGGGCTCTTTTTTGAAAAAAGGGACTGCAGTTCTGGGGGCGTTGTTATTGGCTTTGCTGAGAATTGTAGGTTGGAGTTTGCTGATCCTCGTGACGCTTGTTTTATTTCTTGTAGCGACTGTAGCTTTTGCGTTTTTGACAGGGATCAGCGGCGTCGTGATGGGAGCAGAGAGTGTCGTGCCGGAAGTCCAATGGTTACAGGATCTTTCTCAACTTGCCATGCCGTCAGGGTATGTCTCGGATCATTTGGGAGTTTGGGCCATTCTGCTACTCGCCTTTCCCATGGTGGTATTGATTTTGCTTTTCCTTCGACTCGTTTTTCGATCGAAAATGAAAAAAGCACGCGTTGCTGCTGGTTTGGCGATTGGACTGATCTGTTCGTTCATTGGTCTGATTGCGGTCATCAGCATTGGTTTTCGAATTGGCCTCGATACAGAGGAGGAGACGTGTTTGAGTCAAACGTTAAATCGCACCCACAACAGTCATACCATATCGCTTCAAGCAATTCCAACTGATTTCGAGGGAAGTGGTGTCTTTTTGAATCAAACGCAGTTGTTCATTCGAAACGAAGAAACCGCTTTGGTATTGATGGACTTCGATGTCTTCCCGAGTGATCAGGTCACTTCTGAGCTGACCATAGAGCGCTGCAGTTTTGGTTTGACACGGTCGATTGCGCGCAACCGGGCCAAGAACATCGATTTTGATGTGCAATGGAACGTCGATGGATCATTGCGCATGCCCACCCAAATCCGCTTTCCAAAGGAAGACTTGTACAGAGGTCAGCATGTTGTGTTAAGCCTGTCTATGCCGATTGGGGATACGTTGGTAATTGATGCTGAGTCAGCCAACTCACTGGCTCAGATGGTGGAGCTCTATGACGATTGCGGGGGGTGCTCTGAAGAGGGGTGGGGCTTTTCCGACATGATCTTGAATTTTATTGAGCCAGGTGATTGGATGATGACAGATTCGGGGCTGAAGCCTCTGAATGATGAGAATAGCAACGAATAGGTTGGATGGAAATTGAAGCTGTGACGTACTGACAGTTCCGCTTACTTGTCATCGTCAAGTTCCCGCTTAAGCCATTACAGATTTCGTTGGTTTTCAGGGCTTGCACATTAGTTTTGTCCCGGAACATAATTTTTTAATGATGAGAACAAGTCAGCATAGCAGAGTCTTTAACACGGTGGTTTTATTCTCACTCTTGGCGGTTGCCCCTTCCTCTCTATGGAGCCAGTGCATGGATGAAATAGCATGCAATTACAACCCTGAAGGCACGGACCCTTGCAATTTCAGCGCATCCGATGAAGACTTGAGTCAGGGGATGTTGTTGGGAATTCCTTTTGGTCAATCGTATCTGGACACGACTGCTACATGTGCCGTGCAGCCGCTCAATGATCTTCAGGTTCAAATGGAAGAAAATGATGCGGGCTACTTGGTCTTTGTCATTGACGACAGCGTTTATGAGTACTTCGCTTGGGCAGTCAATTCAGGTGCGGCTTCTCAAGAAGAAGCAGACCAATTTATTGGACTGATGACCTACTCAACCTTTGCTTTTTGCGGCAATGAAATGAACGCTGTCATTCCGGGTATTGGAGTGGTGATGGACACGTACGAGAACGGATACTGGTATCTCGGCGATATGATTCAGTACTATGTTTCGCCAATTGCGAATGCTTCGTTGGGCTGCGGTGATGTTGAAGCGGATAACTTCGATATCTGTGCCATTCCGGACAATGCTGCTTGCACATATCCTCCTGTTTTCTGTGATGATCCATTGGCCTGTAATTTCGAAGAAGGTTCCGAAGGCACTGAGGATTGCGTGTATTTCGATACAGACAACTTCACACTTGACGAAAATGATTTTATCGGGTTGTACGAATTTGAAGAGTGTGAAAGTGGCTATGCAGGATGGAATGATTTGCCCGTGCCCCTGACGCAGGATAGTACTGGCGGACCGCTCTATTACATGTTATTTCCACTTGTTGAACAGACCCTCATCGCAGGGGGATTCCAAGTTCTCGTAGATGACCTCCAAACGCTGACATTGAGTGTTTGTGGGGATACGATGAACTACAATTCAGATATCGCTGGAGACATCGATTTCTTGTGGGATGGAACGGGTTTTTTAAACACATTTTACGGCGGCTACATTGCTCCAGAAAGTTCTTTTCCGGTAGCATGTCCAGATCCCAATGCGTGCAATTTCAACGCCTGCTCCAATCCATTCACAACTGAGATGTGTGAATACGTCGAGGCGGGTGTGATTGTTGGCGATACACTCGTGTCCAATGGAGCGACCTATACATATGTGTATGAGGGTGCACAAGAAGGCTCATCCTTTGTGTTTTATTCGGCTTGCGGAGTATTTGAACAGGACGGTAGCAACACGGCGACCCTGGTGTTTGATTTCCCGCAAGACTGTGAATTGTGTGTGGAGGAAACAACAGCCGACGGATGCAGTACCATTGTTTGTCAGACTCTGACGCCATCCGCAACGGGTGTTTCAGAGGTTGAAAACGCAGCGTGGCAATTGACGCCTAACCCTGCGAGCAATCAGGTAACCGTAAATTGGTCGGGTGTGGCTGCAGCTTGGGTCATTTATGACCAACAAGGCCGTGAGGTGCGACGTCTTACTTTAAATACGGGAATGACATCGCTCGACGTGAGCGACCTGACCACAGGCCAATACCTGATGGGTCCGGTCAACGGAACCAAGCAGCGTCTATCGATCGTTCATTAAGAAACTGATGTATCAAAGGGCCATTCTGTTGCAGAGTGGCCCTTTTCCATGCTCATGAAATACAGCACGCTAATCCTCCTCCTTCTCGTTTGCAGTCCAGCTGTCATGCGGGCTCAATGTGAGGGAACCCAAGTGGTCATCCACACCTTCACGTCCTTTTCAAATTCCGAAATCACATGGGATGTGTTATCGGCCGAAAGTGAGGTGATCGGGCATTATGATTGGGCTGGAAATGGCCAACATTCGTATGACACCTTGTGCTTGAACCAGCCGTGTGCATTCATCCAAGCGCATTCTTTTACGGGCGAAGGCTGGGGATTTGGAACGGTGGTGGAAGTATTGGTTGATGACGAGATAATCCAATCCATTGAATTCAACGATGGTGAACTGGGATACTTCCCCATTGAAATTATGGACGATGGATGTGACTGGCAGCTCGGAGGCTGCCTCGACATGGCGGCTGTGAATTATACACTTGGAGCCACTGTCGAGACCGTGAGTTGTGATTACATCTACTCATTCGATTGGAACGGGACGGAACGCGAGTATTTGCTTCACGTTCCATTTGATTTGCCAGCTGGATCGCCGCTTTTATTCTGCTTGCATGGACTCAGTGGGAACATGGAGGACATGCGGTTGACAACGGAGTTCAATCAATTGGCAGATGAGCACGGATTTGTAGTGTGCTGGCCACAGGGTTCACTTTGGAATTGGGACGGTTCCATTGTGCCATACTGGAATTCCAACTTGTTTCTGACACCAGCGGATGACATTGGGTTTCTAACCGAATTGGCCCTTTCGCTTCAGTTGGAATATGAATTGGACCATGCCTGCACCTTTGTGTGCGGAGCCTCCAACGGCGGAATGATGAGCTACACGCTCATTGCTGAACGCCCGGATGTTTGGCGGGGCATGGCCACCGCGGGAGGGGTGATGAGTGCGCACGAACAACAAAATGCGCCTGTAGGCCCACCTAGACCGGTGCTGCATTTGCATGGCACATCCGATGATGCGATGCCGTACGATGCGTATGAAGGTGGAGGTCCTTGGGCCGGGGGATGGGGAGTCATGGACATGGTGGAGTTTTGGGCGAACGAACATGGTCACACAGCAGTGGACTCCGTGTTGCTGCCGGATGCGTTTCCTGACGATGGACTGACCAACGAAATTTTCGAATGGACAGGTGGACTCGGCAGGGTGGTCCACCACCGTGTTTACGGGGGGGTGCACGAATGGTGGGGAGGCTATGGGGAGCCGAATGAAGTCGCTACGTCTGAGATTGTATGGGAGTTCTTTGACGACCTCTGTGCCAACCCGATGCAGGTGATGGAACCGTATGATGCTGGTGCGTTCTCCGAGTCATCGCTTGTGGCCTATCCCAATCCCGCTCAAGCAGGAGAGTCCGTGCAGCTTTTGCACGATGGGCTCCGCTTTTCCGGACGTTCGTTTGCTCAATTTGATTCGTTTGGACGTTGTGTCTGGCGCGGAAAGACGTCCGATGGGAGGATTCCAACGTCTCATCTTCCCCCGGGAGTATACAGCATACAAGCTCTGGACTTCGGGAGTGCAAGGGGCTTCTCCAAGCTTCATTCGACGCTACTGCTGGTCGAGTAATTCGACCGGAGAGCTTAGGCTTTTGATGAGCTGGTGAACTGTTCCAAGACCTCCAAAATTTGTGCGCCAAAACGCTGAACCTTGACCTTGCCGAATCCGTGGACACCGAGCAACTGCTTCGACGTTGCGGGCATGGATTGGCAGAGCTCCTTGAGTGATCGGTCGGAAAGAACCATGTAGGCGGGAACATTTTGCTGCTTGGCCAGTTCCTGGCGTTTCGCGCGAAGCAAGTTGAATAAATCCGAATTGGTTGGCGTGTCATTGCGCTCGTAAGTCGAACGTTTTGAGGTCTTTTCGACTTTGAATTCCACCTTGGTCAATTCGACTTTCGATTGGCCTTTCAGGATTGCCCATGACAGATCATTCAGTACCAAAGTGGGAAAACGACCGGGCGATTGAGCAAGGCATCCTTTTTGAATCAACTCTTTTCCGATCTGTGTCCATTGCGCCTTGGGAAGGTCTTGACCTATTCCGTATGTCGACAATTCCCGCTGAGCTGCCGTGACCTTTTGTGACTTGGAGCCGCGGAGGATTTCAATGATGTGGGCCAAACCATAGGGCCATTCCAATCGGGCCACCGTCGAGAGGAGTTTCTGGGCTTCCTGCGTGGCATCCCACACGTCAAATTCCGTTTGGCAGTTGTCGCAATGGTCGCAGTTTCCTGCATGGGCCTCACCGAAATACTGCAGGAGCGTTTGACGACGGCACGCAAAAGAATCCGCGAAGTCCTGCATCCGGCGCAGTTTCTTCAACAAGGTATCTGATTGCTCAGGGTTTTCGTCGATTTCACAGTGCTTGGACAAGGTCATGAAATCACTTCCGCCATGAAGTAGCAGTGCGTGACTGGTCAATCCATCCCGTCCGGCCCGCCCCGTTTCTTGGTAATAGCCCTCCATATTTTTGGGCAGGTTCATGTGGACGACAAAGCGCACGTTGTTTTTGTCGATCCCCATGCCAAAAGCGATGGTCGCCACAACGATTTGAATGTCGTCCCGGACAAACTGGTTCTGCCGTTCGGTGCGCATATCCGTGGACAATCCCGCATGGTAGGACACGGCCAGAAACCCCTCGCTTTGCAACATCTTCGAGACGGACTCCGTCCGTTTCCGAGACAAGCAGTAAATGATGCCCGATTCACTTTTCCGCTCCTCCAGAAACTTGAGCAATTGCTCGTTTTCGTCGTCGCGTCTGATCGCGGTGTAGTGGATTTCTGGGCGATCAAAGCTGTTCTCAAAAACAGGATCCTGTTCCAATCCGAGTTGCTGACGGATGTCTTGCTTCGTCATGGCATCGGCTGTGGCTGTGAGCGCCAAGAGCGGCACTTGGGGCAATGCCTGCCGCAGTTCGATCAACCGGGTATATGCTGGGCGGAAGTCATGTCCCCACGAACTGATGCAATGCGCTTCATCGACGGCAATCAGCGAAATGTTGAGTGACTGGAGTTGCGTGAAAAGCAATGACTCACGGGCGAATAGACGTTCCGGAGACGTGTAAAGGATTTTGAGCGTTCCATCGGTCATTCGCTGAAACACCTCATTGGAAGCTTCATCACTTTGGGTGGAATTCAGCAAGCCAACGGGAATGTTGCGCAACAACAAATCATCCACCTGGTCTTTCATCAAGGCAATCAGTGGAGAGATGACGAGGGTCAGCCCCGGCAGTAACAGGCTTGGTAGTTGGTAACACAGCGACTTGCCGCCTCCGGTGGGCATCAACGCGAGTCCGCTTTTGTTCGCCAATACCTGGTCGATGACAGGTACCTGCGCGGGGCGCAAGGTGTCGTATCCCCAGTAGTCACTCAGATATTTGTAAAGGCGGTCGTTGTTCATGGCGTGCTACGGGAATGCCGTGAGCGGTATGATAAAATGTGTTTTCCCAAAGTCTAAAGCTAATTCAGTTGAACGTGAACAAGATTAGAATCGTTGAAATGGTCGCAAGCGATTGCAAGTTATGGAACACAGAAAAGCCGCAGTGCGATTGCGGCTTTTCCTAATCAATTCTCTTCTCCTTTAAAAAGCGACGGGACCCGGGGTGTTATGGATTCACAGACTCCATAAGGGCCAGAGGCAATTCCGAAACGAGCCCAGAGAATTCAAATTCAAATTCATCACGGCCTTTTTCCCAATCAACGTTTTTTGCCAAGATCTTCCGAATGTCCTTGTCGAGATTGTTGAGGCTGAGCTCAATCTCCATTTCGGGGTCGCTTTCGCTTTTGGAAAAATCAACGGCGCAATCCAACATCCCTTCTGCCATGTCTGTATCAAGAGCGAAGAAGAGAGCAAGATCATCTCCAATGCGATTGGCATTGAATTCTAGATCATAAATGAGAAGGGTTTCAATGCCCATTTCATCCAACTCCATTTCTCTTGTTGACGCGATAGGCAGGTCCAAATCTGAAATTTTGATTTTCAATTCGATGTCTCTCAGAGCGATCCATGACGCTTCGTTCATGTTGCTAATTGTTTCAAAGTCCAGTCCATCGTCTCCGGCATCTCCATAGAAGAGAACGTGCCCTACTTCAAATGCCATGTATTCGGCATGCGATTCAAACTCTTCCAGTTCGATTCGAAGACTGCGAATGGTGAATTCTTGGTCTTTTATGGATATTCGGCCTGAGTATTCGATCGTTCCTTGGGCCATCTCGAACGATTCACGGTCAACAAAAGCGTCCATCTCGTAGCATGTTAATGTGAAATCGGACAAAGCGGCGTCTTTGCCTGACTCGCTCAATGTTCGCAGCGTACCCAATCCAATTTTGAGATCGATGGTTCCTACCTCAATAATGTCTTTGTCTTCAATAAATTCAAAATCCTCGAGGGTCATTGTTGTTGTGAGGAGGTTGTATCTCAGGTCATCGTAGTCCATTTTCACATCGCTTTCGTTTTCGATTTCTCGGATTTGATCTGAGATGGCGTCATCAATTTTTTCTGCTATAAAGCTGTTGATGAAAGCGAGTCCGGCGAAACAGAGCACAACGAATGCTGCCGCAATGAATAGAGGTTTCTTGTTCATTTCTAGAGATTGTTAGAGATTGATTTTTTTTGTTGAGCGGCACAAGCCGTAGACATAGGTTGGGGATTCAACGGGTGTTGATCGAAATGAGCCAATTGTCAAAAGCGCAATGAACTCAGGCGTTTGTTTTACCGCGTTCAGGAATTGCAATGTTTGAACCAAATGTCCGGGAAATCGCTGATTTCGCAAGTCTCGGAATCAAGCAGGGTGAGGGAGACTTCGATGATCGGCGGCATTCCTTCATAAGGGCTTTCGTTGTTGTACACCATTGTGAATGTCTTAGAAGCTTGCTGCATTTTGATGATTTCGCCGCCCCACTCGTACCCGGATATGTAGAACAGGCCTTCAGATTCACTCAAGTCAAAAAAATAGGGTGTATCCAAATAACCGTGCTGATCTCGGGAGCAATCATTCGCCCAAAGACCGGCTAGAGCTGTAAACTCAAGGTTTGATTCAATCGGCTCTGAGTGAGTGGTTTGAGATGGCATCGTAGCCGTGAAGTCGGGGCCAAAATTCCCAGACACAACCACTGATCCGTCCACCAAGTTGATGGATAATTCAAATTCTGGTTCCGCAGGATATGAGTTTGTTGATTGCTCTTTGCAGGTGCAACTGAGTTGTGCCGAAGATTCTGATTGGGCGGTCTGTACACAAGTGCCAATGTAATAAACGGTTTCCATGGAGGGGTCGTCGGCACTTTGGTAGACTTGGACTCCAAGGCCATTCAATTCGATGGTATAGGTGGAACCAGGGACGGGCACTTTTTGTCCGCGAATCACAACGGGTTCTCCGGAGGCATTCGTTAAGAAGTAATTGTCCTGGGAGCCAAAGTAGGTGCCGTCCCAAGAGTGGGGGGCTTCGATGGAAACGGCAGAAGGGGATTCCTTTATTGGAGGCGGGGTTTCGCTGCAGGCGATGAGACAAAAGAGTGCGGGGACGAGTGCGGCATGCAATGGGTTCATGGATGTGTGGGGTGTTGTTGAGGTCGTGGTATGAAATGATCCATGTCTGCGCCTTGTTGCAAGGCATGTCCAATGCGGGAAAGGTGTTTTATGCATCAAAGAGGCTTTTCCAGATGGGATGTCGTTGCTGAATAATTGTGTTGTTTCAGATTTTTAATAAAAGATTAATTACGTGAATCGATGAGAGATTCTTTTCGAATGGCTTAAGAAGTTTTCCACATTACCTTCTCGTTCAGAAATTTGATTGGAATGAAACGAGCATGGTTATTCTTGGCCTTAATTGCGCAATCCGGGGCATTCGGTCAATGCTGTGACTACACGCTGATTGGCACAGATTCATATGGCGATGGTTGGAACGGGGGGTACTTGAATCTTGTCGTCAACGACTTGCTTGTTGAGAGCTTTGCCGCCTTGGACCAAGGCAGCAGCTTGACCTTTGACGTTTGCGATGGCGATGTCATTCAACTGGAATATTTTTCAGGGGATTACGAAAATGAAAACACGTGGTTTTTGTTGGGGGGAGCAGGAAATTTAATCGCAGGAGATGGCCCGGAACCCGACGCGGGCATGTCGGAAACCTTCATTGTGGATTGTGGCATCGAGCCTGATCCAGGGGTGAATCCTTGCAGTGCCCTGGAGGGCCAGCTCGGATGCGTCGAAGTGAGCAATGCGACTGCACCGGGTTCTTTATTCAGCCCGTGGTGCGCCAATTTTCAAGGGGGTGATTTGTGGTTTACGTATGCCATTCCCGAATCCGGAAGCCTACTATTCACGACCGAAAGTGTCGGTGAGTTGAATGATACGGGATTGGCGGTTTGGGCTGGTCCATCGTGCACGCAGTTGCAGCAGGTCTTTTGCGATGACGATTCTGGACCCGGTTATTTCTCCTTGGTTCCGGCTTTCAATTTGGAGCCAGGATCGATTGTTTACCTCCAGTTATGGGGTTACGGAGGTCAGACTGGAGCAGTGAATGTTTGTGCGATGGACCCTGGGACGGTTGAATTGGAATCGTCCGTTCTGCCGATTCTTCTCCTCGAAACGAACGACCAAGTCATTGTGCAGGAGGATAAGATCACGGCAGACCTCCAAGTCTTATACAATGGCCCAGGCGTCGAAAATTTCATCACAGACGCCCCTTCGAACTACGATGGGAAGATTGGCATTGAGATTAGAGGAGCGACTTCTGCTGGTTATCCACAGAAGCCTTACGGATTCGAAACGCGCAACCTCGATGGTAGCAACAACAACGTGTCGCTGGTGGATATGCCCGATGAAAATGATTGGGTGCTCTTGAGCAACTTCAACGATCGCTCGTTCATTCGCAATACGCTCGCCCAAGACATCTTTGCGAAAATGGGGAACTATGCACCTCGGGCGACCTTGTGTGAAGTGCAGCTGAATGGCGATTACCAGGGAGTCTACGTGCTGGGTGAAAAGATCAAACGGGATGCTGAGCGACTCGATATAGCCACGCTCAATCCAGACGAAAATACCGGAGATGGCGTGACGGGAGGCTACCTCCTTCAAATGAACTATTGGAACAATGAGAACAGTTGGGAGCTTTCATACAATCCGCCGGCTCATCCCGATTTCGATGTGCATCTGCGGTATGAAATCCCAAAACCCGAATTGATTACACCGAGTCAAAAGGACTACATCGCGGCCTTTGTCGATTCCATGGAGACGGCGCTCTATAGCGATGGGTTCGATGATCCCTTAACGGGCTACCGTCAGTTCCTTGACGTGGAGTCGTTCATTGACTATTTCCTGCTCAACGAATTGAGTCGCAACAACGATGGTTTCAAGAAGAGCCGGTTCTTCCACAAGGACAAGCACAGCAATGGAGGAAAGTTCAAAGCGGGACCGCCTTGGGATTTTGACTGGGCCTGGAAAAACTTGGCTTCTTGTGAAATTTTTGAAAGCACCGAAGGGGCGGGGTGGGCCCACCTGATCAACAATTGTCCGACCGACAACTACACGCCCGAATGGTATGTGCGTTTGCTTCAGGACAGCACCTTCGGGAACCACTTGAGGTGCCGCTACGATGAATACCGAGCGGATTTCTTGAACATGGAATACCTCGGGAATTACGTGGACAGCGTTTCGAATTTGCTCGTCGATGTGCAAGCGCGGCATTACCAGAAGTGGCCTTTTCTTGGAATCGCCACGGCTTCACCCGAATTGGAGCCGATCCCAGAAACGTATGCCGCTGAAATGGAAGCCCTCAAAGATTGGATCGCCATTCGGCTGGATTGGTTGGATGCCAATCTCCCCCAAGAGTGCGCAGGAATTCCCATCGGCATTGACCAGGAAAACCTTCTTGCAGCTCGCATTTACCCCAATCCCAGCACGGGCCAATTCACGGTCCACAGCGCTGCGGATTATTTGGAAATCTTCACGTTGGATGGTCGGCTGTTGCAGACCCATGACCTGCGCAATCAGGTTGCTCCGTTGGAGTTCAACATCCGCCAAAAAGGCCTGTTTGTCTGCGTTTTTCACGGCGCGGGTCAAGTCGATTACCAGCGGGTGATGGTGGAGATGCATTAGAGAAGAGAAAAGGTGGAAAGGTGTCTTTTTTTTTTGAGGGCTGTTTAAGAAGACTTTTTTATATAAAGGGGGGGTGTTTCTATTTCATTGGTACAAACAACCTGGTGGTGAGGGAGGGATTCGATTGGAAATATTTTTTCATCGCCGCGAATCAAATGGGATGCATTTGATGCAAATTCGCCGTTAATAACGATGATACATCCACAGACAAAAGTTCAATTCATCAGCGATGAGGTGGGCTACGGAGTTGTCGCTACGGCGCTGATTCCAAAAGGAACAATCACTTGGGTCCAGGACCCATTGGATCGTGTGTTTTCGAAGGAAGAAGTGCAGCGTTTGCCCTCCTTCGCTCAAGATCAATTGGAGTATTTTGCTTTCAAAAATTCCCGTGGCCAAATGGTGCTTTGCTGGGACCATGCCCGTTATGTGAATCACAGCTTCCGAAGCAATTGCCTGAGCACTGTTTTTGATTTTGAATTGGCGATCAGAGACATTCAGCCTGGTGAGCAGTTGACGGATGATTATGGCTACTTGAATTTGAATGCTCCATGGAAACCCATGGACGAAGGCACGCGACGCAAATGGGTGCGGCCGGACGACTCGTTGCGTTATGCTCGCGTTTGGGATCGTCAGCTTGGTGGAGCCATGAAACGAATGTCCCGACTACAGCAGCCATTGGGGCAATGGTTGGCGCCTTCCGTTTGGGATGAAGCGCAAAGGCCCGAGGCCCTGCAGCGCAGCATTCAAGAACTGTATTGTTCCGTATGAAGTTACAGTAGCTCCGGAGCTTCAACGATCACACGCGCTTTGAAGGCTTCGGAGATGCGTTGCTCAGCAAGTCCGCAAAGGTCCTTCCGACTCAACGCCTGCTGTTGGATTTCCTCGTGTAGGATCGGTTCCAATACACGCACTTCGATTTTGACTTGTCGGACTCGGAGCATGTTGTAGACGTACTTGACAACCGATCCTTTGGGCGAGGAGTAAACAAAAACATCCAGGTCAGCTCGAGTTACTGGCCGTTTGTTGGCTTGGATGTATTGAAATGCCAGCGGGGTAACTCCAGCTCCTGACGTTGCAGCAATTTGAAAAAATGACGAGTGGAAAGGAAGCATCTCAAATCCATTATTGGACATGCCTTCGGGAAAGAAGCCCACGTTAATTTTGGACAGGCCGACCATGGCAATTGTTGGCTCCAAGACTTCTTGGATGGACCGACGGCGTGAACGATTGACGAAGACAAAACCAAGCTGTTCCATCGCCCATCCGACTCCGCTAACGCCTCGGATTTCCGTATTGGAAATGACCATGCAGGGAGATAAGGCCATGAGCATCAGGGAGTCGATGACACCTTGGTGGTGACTGACGACCAGCTGTTGGGTCGTGCTGATTTTTCCAATGACCTTCATTCGAACGCCAATCACTCGCATCAAAATTCGGGAGGCTGGATGGATGATCCAGCGAGCGTTGTAGCGTGCATAGAGATGCTGAGGAAACGGAAAAGTAAAGAGGCGAAGCAGACGATTCAAAACCATCATGATGGTGACAATGAACACGATACTCGACATCCTCAAAGCGGGGAGCAGGTGCCCCGAAAGTTCTTCGGAGAGGAGAGGAGTGGAAAAGGTGGAGGAGGGCATTGCTCGTTTCTGTTAGCGTCTTTAGGGTCGGTCTCTGTTGTTCGAAATGTGCTATTTGAGTTGATAATACAAAGCCAATGTAAGGCAAGGTTAGAGCGATTGAATTCAACGCTTGGCTGAAATTTGGGGAATTGGAAGGCATGATGATTCGAACGCTTCTTCGAGGTTTTGTGCGATTGATCCTGCCGCGAACGAATTGGAGGATACTCGACATGAGACACTTTCCTATCTTGCTGCAATGCAAACAAGGATCATACTCGGATTGGCGATTTTGTTGAACGCTTGTCAATCTTCACCGGAACCGATTGAGGGACAAGCTCAAATCTCAACGCGAAATTGGGCCATCGCCATTCATGGTGGTGCAGGCCATTTTGGTGAGGAATCCTTGTCTCCAGAATTACAGGAGCTCTATACCGCGTCGTTGGAAGCTGCGCTATACTTGGGAGAAACCCAGTTGATTGCAGGGGCGTCCGCTGTCGATGTGGTGGAAGTCGTGGTGCGATTGCTAGAAGACGACTCGTTGTTCAACGCGGGAAGAGGGGCTGTGTTCACGGCGGAAGGAACCCATGAGTTGGATGCTTCGATTGCCGATGGTGCCTCTCGAAATTGCGGCGCGGTCACAGGTTTGAATGGCTACCGACATCCTATTTCGGTGGCTCGCGCAATCATGGATTCGAGTGAGCACGTGTTTTTCAGTGGCCACGGTGCTGGAGAATTTGCTCACGACCAAGGAGCTGAAAGTGCTTCTTCTGATTGGTTTGATACCGCAAAGGCTTATGATCGGTATGTCGGTGCGGCAGAAAGAGAAGGGGATGCGCCCGTTCCGTTGGATGAAAAAAGGGGCACCGTCGGATGTGTGGTGTTGGATCAAAATGGTCACTTGGCAGCGGCGACCTCGACAGGCGGAATGACCTACAAAAGGCATGGACGAATCGGGGATAGTCCCATCATCGGAGCAGGGACTTGGGCCGATGACCGAAGCTGTGCCGTGTCAGCTACAGGTTGGGGAGAATATTTCATCCGGACAGGCGTCGCCCAAGACATTCATGCTCAAATGCTCTATGGCGGGAAATCCTTGGAAGAGGCCTGTCGCCATACCATCTTTGATGAAATGGGGGCGCTGGGTGGAGATGGTGGCGTGGTGGCTGTGGATGCTCAAGGCAACATAGCCCTAGTCTTCAACAGCACGGGCATGTTTCGGGCTTATTCCCATCCAGATGGAAGAGACGTGTTGATGTTTGGTCCCTATGGCCAACCCTAAGGGATGTGGTCTCCTGTGACATAAAAATCCAAACGAAGCTGGTCAAAATGAATGAGTCCGTTGGCCGTGACTTTTCCTGAATTGGGATGAAAAAGCACCACCTGACCAGCTCCTTCAATGCTGATGGCGTGGGGTTCAATTACCAAAGCTGTGCTTTCTCCGATGCCAAAAATGGGCAATCCGGGATGGTCATGTAACGCTGTTAGCGCGCGATTGTATCGGCTCCGCTCAATGAAATGTTGGTCGATGATGGCCTGCTGTAAAAGCCCCAATCCTTCTCCGTAGATCGCGTTGTCGGTTTCAATTCGGCTGAACGTCGATTCATAATCCGGCTCTTTGATTTGATCTCCCGTGATCATGACTTGACTCATCATCGCCGCTCCTGCGCTGCTTCCAGCGATGATTGCGCCATTTTTGAACGCCAGTTGAATGGCCTCTTGGATGCTTCCACTCGCTACAGCCATGAAACGGGCTTGGTCTCCGCCACACAAATAGATTCCTTTGGCTTGTCGGATGCTGTCAAGCTGAGCTTCGCCGTACGTTCCCGGTTGCAAATTCATTCCATGGACATTGGTGCACCCCAATTCTACCAAAGGCTTGATGCCGTAATGCAGCGAGGTGTCGGGCTCAGAACTGGCCATGGGAAGCACAATGACAAGCGCATCCTTCGATGGAAGCCGCTGAACCACGCCATCCATGAGTTCCAATGGACGGCTTCCGCCTCCAATGATGAACAATGTCCCCTCTGCGTCGGGGAGAACGAGTCCGTCATAGGAGCAGTTCCAACTGAATGGATCGGGATTGGCCGCAGGAACATGTTCTTGACAGCTCCACAAGGAGAGCAATAGCGAGCCAGAGACAATCAGTGTTAGTCGATTCATGATGGGGTAGTAATGATGTTTTGAAGTTTTCGAGCTATCAGTGCTGGATAATCCAGTTTGCTGATTTCACCCGTTCGTTGCCAACTAAAATTTCCAATATATAGCTACCTGCTGGCGTGTCGTTTACGTCGAATTGAATCTTTGTTTCTTGGTGCAAGGACTCCTGAATGACATCACCCCGCAAGCTAGACAATCGAACCGTGACAGGACCGCGAAAATCATACTGGAAGTTAGGTTTTCAATCCTGTTCTCAATTGAAAAGTATGATGACAATGCCCGGAAGAAGATAAGTGCAGACCGGAGCGAGCTGAGGTTGTATCGCATAGAATTAGGGGTTAATTCCATTCGGTGAGCTTGAAAATCGTTGGAACAAGGGTGTTGTGTTCTTCATTTTCAATAGGGACTGCGGCGAGGATACAGCTAGCGTGTTTATTGAGCTTGTAGCTTTGAGGGTGTGTGGTAGCGTGCCATTGCCGCTATCGGCCAAGTGTGTTTAGCAAAAGTTCAATCCGTCAAATCAGGTCATTTTGCATGCTTGAACCCTTGCAATCGAGGGTCTTCAAGACGGGATTGTTCTTTATTAACCAAGACTTTGCGCGCTTTTCTCCCTCGTCTGACGGATATTTGCGCCAAGTATAGAATTATTGGAATCATTTGATCACCTTGGCCTCTCGGCCCCGATCCTCAAAGCCATCGGTCAACTCGGTTTTGAAACTCCCACTGAAATCCAAAACCAAGCCATCCCAGTTCTGCTGGAGGGAAATCGCGATTTCATTGGTTTGGCTCAAACTGGAACGGGAAAAACTGCGGCTTTCGGATTGCCTCTTTTGGATCTACTCGATCCGAATGAATCCCACATCCAGGCGCTGATTCTAGCACCTACCCGAGAGTTGGGGCAACAAATTGCTCAACAAATGGCGTTGTTTGCGGGGCAGATCAAAGGGCTGAAGACCGTTGCAGTGTATGGAGGTGCGAGCATCAGCGATCAAATGCGTCAGCTGCGCAGCCCGTGCCATGTGGTGATTGCCACGCCGGGTCGTCTCATTGATTTGGCCAAGCGCAAAGCATTGAAGTTGGATCAGATCAAGTACCTCGTCTTGGACGAGGCCGATGAGATGCTCAACATGGGATTCAAGGAGGAACTGGATACCATTCTCGAATTCACTCCCGACACCAAACAAACCTGGTTGTTCTCTGCGACCATGCCGAGTGAGATTCGTCGGATGGTGAAGCAGTACATGGAGGACCCGTTCGAAGTCCGTATTGATCCCGGAACTTCTGTCAATGTCAACATTGAGCACCAATATGCATTGGTTCGGCATACGGACAAGTTGGAGGCCATGTGCCGGTTTCTCGATCTCGATCCCGACTTGTATGGGGTTGTATTCTGCCGAACAAAGCGGGATACCCAAAACTTAGCGGAAGATCTTTTGAAAGAAGGATATCGTGCGGATGCGCTTCATGGAGACCTCTCGCAACACCAGCGAGATCGTGTTATGCAGCGTTTCAAACGACGTGAATTGCAGGTGCTGATCGCCACGGATGTTGCTGCGCGCGGGATCGATGTCAATGACCTCACGCACGTATTCCACCATTCGTTGCCAGACGACAAGTCGTATTACACGCACCGATCTGGCCGTACAGCACGTGCCGGTAAAAAGGGCGTTTCCCTGGCCTTCATCAACAAGAAAGAAAAGGGCCACATCAATCGGCTGTCTCGTGACTTGGACATTTCCATGGAACAAATACAAGTTCCGGATGCCTCGATCATTGTGCAAACCCGATTGAAGAACTGGGCTGCGGAACTTCGCGATCAACCGACTGCTGTGGGCATCGCCTCTGAGCACATGGAGATGGTGGGCAACCATTTTGCTGACCTGTCTAAAGAAGAACTCATTGCACGTCTAGTTTCGGGCGAAATGAAGCGACTCAATCTGGATTCAAAAACTGATTTGAACAAGCGAGCGAACGCAGAACCGGACAAGCCTTACCGCAAGGAAGGGTTCAGTCGCGGGGGATATGGTGGTCGCTCGGGAGGTTATGAAAACCGTCGAGGCTCAGATAGCCGAGGAGGCTCTGGAGGCTCAGGCGGTTATAAGAAAAAAGAAGGTTTCACGAAGAAGTGGAACGATGACGGCAACGATCGACCCAAGCGCAGCGATAGCCCAGGAAGCTTTCCGAAAAAAGAAAGCTACGGCCAACGGATCAGCTCCGATCGTCCCGGTAGCTTTCCTAAAAAGGAGAGTTATGGGAAGAAGCGCAGCACGGAAGGGGCCAGTAGTTCTGGCAGCGCACCCAAAGGTGGTAGCGGCGGGCGTCCCAGTTTTGGTTTGAAGCGAAATAAGCGGTCCTAAAACGGTCGATTGTCATTCGTCTGTGCGTTGGGCTGTTTTCACGGCTTAAGGCATCGCCATGAAAGCACACGACAAAACGACCAATCCAAACAAGCTGGGTTTTCTGTATTTCTTGGATTTTCTGGTCGTATTTCTGAGCATTTCTGTTTCTTTTTGGATGAACGAATGGAACTCCGATCGGAAGGATCAACGGTTGCATCAAATGGACGTTCTTGCCCTCTTGGTCGACTTGGATCTTGACGGACAAAGCCTTCGGGACTATTGCGAAGCAGCGGCGAAACAAGTGAATGACAACCACCACCTCGTGGATGACGTGTGCATGAACTATTACAACGAGGCCCATCCATAGCTGAACTTCAGGGCCATCGACCAGGAACAATCCCCCGATGAACTCATGCAGTTTTTTACCGGCGAAGCAGTGCGGCTGCATGATTCAAAACCGGATTTATACATCTGAACATTGGCCATGAAGGACCGCGTTGAGTTGCATCAAAATCAGGTCGACGTCTACATGGACAAGTTGGAGCATTTGGATAACTTTGTGCGATCACATGCATCGAGGGTGGGCTCTTCAATCCGCTCTGGAACTTCCATCGGCGAGTCGCTAAACGGTAACGTTTGACTTGTCCAAATACGACTTACTTTTAATCAATTAAGAATTAAAATGAAGGCATTCAATTGCGTTTTCACGGCAGTCGTTTTCTTTTCGGTGATTGGCAGTCCTTTGAGGGGGCTTCAGGCGCAGACGGTCTCTACAACAGAGGGACAGGAACATCCGCGCTACATTCGGATTGTTATGACCGACGGAAGTATCAAACTTGGAGAGTGGGTGAATGCGGATGAAAACCACATCCTCATCAAATCGGATGGGCTGGGATTGGTCAACATTCCCAAATACTTGGTCAAGCAAGTTGTGGAGTTGGAGACAAGTCAATATGCCCGTTTGGTAGAAAACAATCGCGGGCGATCCTTTGACATCAACCCACAAGCAAGCCGCTACTTCTTTGCGCCATCAGCTCATCAATTGAAAAAAGGAGAGGGATACTTCCAGTCCAATATTGCGCTCAATTCGGTGAGTATTGGGGTGACAGACGGGCTGACAGTCGGTGGGTTGATTTCGTTTTTTGGGGCGGGAGGCTCCATTAAGGTGGGCACTGAAATCGCTGATAACGTGCACATTTCGGTCGGTGGCATTGGAATCAAAGACTTCTTTGGTGAGTTTGATCGGCCCATCGGTTTGTTTTTTACCAACGTGACCTGGGGGTCAGAGGATCGGCATCTGACAGTGAACATTGGCAGTGGGTCGAAGATGGAAAATGGAATGAACATCAATAGCTCCTATGAGGAAACGGAAGTCAATGAATGGGGGAATGCTTACACGACGACAGTCGTGACGGATTATGATCAGCTGTGGACACGACCGTTGATGTTGAGCGTAAGTGCGATGACCCAAATTTCAGAGAATCGTTGGTTTCTATCTGAGAATTATTTGATCAACCCGATGCAATCGAGTACCAATGTGCCCAATAGTACCCTGACGTATTACGGGTATGTGCCGTCTTCCAACTCCCGCAACGATTCCAATGTGACCATCTTGTCCATGGGCATTCGAAATCTCAGTCGCCGAAGCGGCTGGCTTTGGGATTATGGGATTGTGGGGATCATCGGGGACGATTTTGGCGCAGCGATTCCGTGGTTGTCGGCTACACTCGCTTTTTGATCGTTTTTACAAGTCGAATGAAGCGGTTGTGTGCTGGCTAAGCATTGGAGAGAATCTCGTGAAGCTTGCACGATGATCAGGAGAGTGCACGTCATCGGATCGCTTGTGACGCACTTCGCCCGGGTCTATCGTGATTTTGAAGGAGCAAGGCCTGAACTTTTTACAGAAGGGTCATTGGCATTCTCGGTGCTACTTTCGCGGCATCAATCGAGTGGTATCTCAAGCGCATCAATTCCTCTTCTAGAACATCGAACGGATGAGACTATTTTCTTTAAAATGCAATGGAGTTCAAGCCACAGAGGGCGCGCTTTTTATCCCAATTTTCTTGCTGCTTCTTACATCGCCGAAGCTTGCAGCGCAGGAGACTGATCGCCTGTTGTTCGGCTTTGAATCCGAAGAAGGAGATGCTTGGCAAATTGTTGCTGAGGGTGGGCGTGAAGCCATCGCAATTCGTTGGTCTCGTCAAGATTCGCTCATCCTCGAGTTCTTTGACTTGCTGCAGGATCTGGACACCCTCTTGAGCTATGGTTACTACTTACGCGGAGGGGGGACTTCCAATGCGGGCCTGGATTTGAACTCGCTTCACTACCAGAACGCCGAATACCATTTGGAATTCAAGGACGATTGGTCTGCCGATGACGACCACCAGCAAATTGACTTGGAGATGACCGAACTGGCCACAGGAGCAGTGCATTACTTCTTAGCGGATACCTCCACGCTGGTGGGCAGCATCATGGAGTTTCGTTACAACGAGTTGGCGCGCGAAGTGGAGTTGGGACGCTAGGGTGAAGACTCGGACTGATTTAAGCACTGATCTAGCCACCCCTGCAGTTGTTTGATAGTCGATTCAGGAGCGGTAGTTTGAAATGCGAGCGTCACATCATCCCGTTGAAATGTGAGGTCAAATACAGATAGAGTTCCGTCACGCTGGACTTGTTCGCTGCCAATCCATTCTCCTCGTCGAAATGGAATTCCGAAAAGTTCCAATCGGACTTTGAAATAGGCAATGACCCCTTCAGAAGTCTGTTCGAAGTTGATGATGCGCCGTTCAAATTGAGATTTCAGCATGGTCTCCAATGCTTCATTGCCGGAGCAAGCAAGCAACGTTGCACGAGGGCTGCCGATTGGACTGCCTTTTAAGGATCCTCGAATGCCTTGCCAAGCGGTCAT
>CALGEI010000113.1 GCA_937881575.1 uncultured Flavobacteriales bacterium
GAGAGTCCGATTCCCGTTGCTTTAGATGAATCTTTGATCGGTGTGTTGGGTGCTGACCAAGACCGTTTGTTGGATTCAATTCGCCCCCAGTATCTCATTTTAAAACCCAGTTTGATTGGTGGGTTGGATGCTGGGCAAACGTGGGTGGATAAGGCGCTAGAATATGGGGCGGGGTGGTGGACGACGTCTGCATTGGAATCCAATGTTGGATTGAATGCCATAGCCCAGTGGACGGCAGGCCTGTTGGAGGACGAAGAGACGCCGTTGCCCCAAGGATTGGGGACAGGCGGATTGTTTTCCAATAACGTCAACTCGCCATTGGTCATTGAAGGTGAGCGGTTGCGGTTTGACGCGGATAGGGGATGGGCGTGGCCAAAATCGTTTGAAGCATGATGGATTCAGGGATGCTACATTTCGCCAACGGTTCTGTACCGTTGAAGCCCGACTTCATGAGCCGAGCGCTTGAGTTGGCATCGGATCCGTGGGAAGTCAAGGTGGTTCAGGTTTTGTCATCCTGGTGGAGTTCGTCGGATACCATGGAGATGAAGACCTCGGGTTCGACCGGTTCTCCTCGTTTGATTCAACACTCAAAATCGGCCATTGAAGCCAGTGCTATCCGGACGTTGCAGCACTTTCAATTAAGCCCTGGAGCGCGTATAGCTCTCGCAATGCCTGCCGAATTTGTAGGTGGCATGATGATGGTCATCCGAGCAGCTGTTGGTGCCTTGGAATTGGAAGTCGTGGAACCGAAGTTGATGCCTTCTTTTTCGAACAACACAATGGACTTTGTAGCGCTCACCCCGGCGCAAGCGCGCGCGATGTGCGCCTCAAAAAAGCATGGCCAACACATGGATCAGTGGAAGACGTTATTGCTCGGAGGAGCGCCTGTTCAATCGGATTGGCTTGGAGGGTTGTCAAAGGAATTAAAGGTCTACGAGTCCTTTGGAATGACGGAAACGATCAGTCACTTTGCCGTTCGGCAAGTGGCGCCAATTCTGGAAGATGCATTTCAATGTCTTCCCGGCATTGAAGTTTCCTCAGAATCCAATGGGGCGTTGAGCGTCCAATTGCCCAATCAGTCAATGGTACAAACGAACGATGCCGTGGAGATTGTCAATTCTCGGACATTCCGATGGCTCGGTCGACTCGACGACGTGATCAATTCGGGTGGGGTGAAGGTGCATCCCAGTGCCATTGCGGCCCTCCTTTCGTCAAACATTGCGGAGCCTTTTGTGGTCTATGGACGGCCCCATGAGGGATTGGGAGAGGAGGTTGTTTTGAGAATCCATGCACAAGAAGAGCCGCAGGATGCCGACCAGAGGCGCGTTGAGCTAAATCACGTGTTTTCTAGGTCGCTGCCTCGGAACCACGCGCCGCGTTCGATAGAATGGAAGCCCATGGAAAAAACCCGCTCAGGAAAATGGAAAAGTCCCCGATGATGACAAAAGAAGATCTACCGGTGTTGGTATTTGCGACACACAATGCAAACAAAGCAGCTGAAGTCGAGCGCATGTTGGAGGGGCGTTACCGAATCCTCACCTTGAATGACATCGGCTGCAATGAAGAAATCATTGAAGATGCGACCACGTTGGAG
Organism: uncultured Flavobacteriales bacterium; assembly: GCA_937881575.1. GTDB lineage: Bacteria > Bacteroidota > Bacteroidia > Flavobacteriales_D > Sanyastnellaceae > UA16. The sequence goes on from CALGEI010000113.1 coordinate 1,595, forward strand.
GGCAATGCGCAAATCAAGGCCCGCTATGTCAAGACACAGTATGGGTTGGATTGTTTTGCTGACGATACGGGACTAGAAGTCGACGCCTTGGATGGGCTTCCGGGTGTCAAAACAGCCCGATATGCAGGCGAGAATGCAGACTCAAGTGCGAACATGGAAAAGCTGATTCACGCGTTGGACGGGGTTTCAGAAGACAAGAGGCAGGCACGGTTCCGTACGTGTATTTGCCTGATCCAGGGTGAAGAGGAAGTTGTGTTAAAGGGGGTGTGTGAAGGCAGGATTGCGCTGGCATTGGAAGGCACAGAAGGGTTTGGATACGATCCGATTTTTCATCCAAATTCAGAATCCAGAACGTTTGCTGAAATGAGTCCGGCAGAAAAAAACACCGTGAGTCACCGTGGTCAGGCGGTGCGAAAAATGGTGAATGCATTGTTGGCAAGGTTTCAATGAAAATTGCGCGTGAACGCTAAGAAGTTGCATCTTTGTCCTGTAAACTGCAGTGCAGATGAATTATCTGGATTTTGAAGAGCCCATTCGCTTGTTGCGTGACCAGCTTGCCCAGGCAAAAGAGTTGCAAGAGACGAGTGA
>CALGEI010000114.1 GCA_937881575.1 uncultured Flavobacteriales bacterium
ACATCGTCTGATCATCCGGAATGGGCTCGCCATCTCCAAGGTCCACATAGGCGCACAATTCTTCTTCGGGGGGGGCGCAATTGGCAACGACCATGACTTCAACCGTTGCCGATTGACCGCATTCATCCTGAACCACTAACACGAATGTCGCATCGTCAATGATGACGGCGTTTAATGTCGCGTCTGTATCTACCAAAGATCCTGCCTCGGAGTACCATGCATAATTCAATAAACCGTTGCCGGTTGCTTCTGCTTGGATGGAAATTACAGATTCGCATTCTGCGAGAACGGTATCCTGAACTTCAATTTCAATTGGCGCTACATTGTAGACAACGGCCACGCTGTCCGATGCTTCCATCATACAAGCATCCGTCACAGTGACAAAAACCTCCTCGACATTTTGCCAAGTACTCAGGCTTAGAATTGATGGGTCAAGCCAAGATGCAAACAACGCATTCCCGTCCTGATCTTCCCACGCATATTGATAGTATCCTCCTTGGGCTGTGTCATAGTTTCCCCCGGATGCTATAGCCTGAATATCAACCACTTCATTGCATGAAAGGGCAATTGAATCATTCAATACATTGACTTCAAGCAGATCAACTCCCAACACATTGACCTCAATGATCGCGCCTTGTGACGCTGTCCCACATGTATCTCCTACGATGACTCCACAGCTCCAAAGGCCTGCTGAATCTGGCTCAAACATAAATGGCGCCCCTTCTTGGTCGTTGCAAAGCCATTCATAGGTGTAAGCTCCATATCCACCGCTCACAATAGGTGCTAGCTCAATGGCACCTCCCAAACACATTTGGGTGTCGTAACCATTGACCACGAGCTCCGGTGGATTGTCCGCAATGTAGAAGCTAAATACTGAGAGTAACCCCATCCCATCGCACGCTAGTGGATTTTGGATTTGCAATTCTATCAACTCCAATTCCTCTTCGATGTCGTCAATGGCCGCAACAAATTCAATGTTCAAGGAACTCTGAAAAGGTTGGAAAACAACGGAATCGGGCAATGGAAGCAACGATCCATCTGGTTGAAGCTGACCGTAATCTACCCCATTCAATGCCTCACCGTTGTCGTAACTGATTTGAATGGTTTGCAGCTGCTCAAGCGGAGAGTCCAATGGACGTTCAATCGTTATGCTTGCCTGTCCACATTGCTCATAGATCGTATTCGTGTCTGGCCCTCCAATGTCAGTCCCCAAATCAATTTGAGCAATGGCATTGGATTCGAAACTCCCCTGCTCAATGACAACGACCGATTCTAAAGCGGTGTCGCTGCCATCTGCAATGGCCAGCTTGATGTGATATGTTTCTCCGCATTGAACGGCGTGTTCTGCCGTGAATGAAGCCGTGTACCCATTGATGCAAATGCCTTGCCCTGACTGGTTGTTGATGTAGTATTCCGAATTCAAACTGGAATTGACGGATGAAATCGTAATCGGAAGGGCCGGATCAGTGTCTGGAACCACCGCGATATTTACCGCACCATTGGGAAACTCTGCCGGGCTCGAATACGTCCCATTGATTCCTGGGCCACTCAAGAAAAATGCAAAAACATCATTGTATTGCGTATTGATCCACGTGTCATATTCATCGGATCCAAAAGCGTAATTGAAACGAATCGAATCCCCTGAAGCCGTAAAATCAAATTCCAATGTGCTCACATCGTTCACAGAGCTAACCGAAAACGACTCCCCGAT
>CALGEI010000115.1 GCA_937881575.1 uncultured Flavobacteriales bacterium
ACCTTCCCTTTCATTTCAAAACCCATTCAACGAAGGTATCGATGCGGAATCAAACCGCATAAGAAAGCGCAAGAAAAAACAACCACTTGTTATCAACCAGGGTTAAACGCGAGCAATGCTTTTAAGGCCACCTCAGGGGATCCAAGTGCAAGCTGTTCTGCAGCGAAACGATGCAAGGCCAATTCCAGCTCTACGCCATCGTTTTCATGTTCCATAAACACATCCGACAATTCCAGCAATTTGAAGTCATTGACCTCGGTTTCATCAGGCCATGAGTGCAGAGCTCCCAATTGCGCCAAGTGGTTTCCTGTCAGTATGACGCTTTCACGCACCTCTCTGGGCAAGGCATCCACTCCAATTCCTGGAGAAGAAGTGGGCTTGGGCAATTCGAACAAGGCGTCTCCGGATGCGCGGACATAAGCGCTGCCACCGCAACGCCCTACCAAATCCAATTTCTGCGGATCTGGATGACCCTTTTCGTTGAGCACATCCGTTCGAAAATGCATCCGAAGGACCTCGCAAATGACCAATTGCCCCGCTCCTCCTTTTTCGCCCAAAGAATCGACGCGCAATACTTTGCACTCCAATTGCACTGGACTTTCAGCCACCCGATAAGGCCTGACGACATCCGACTTCATCGGTGTTAGGCCTGTTTTTTCAAACTCACTTACACCCTCAGGAAAGTCAGAGCTCGCCAACGAACACTGATGAACCATGGCAAAATCAACCAAATTGATGACAACTTCAGGAACATCCAGCACATTGTCCAATGTGTGTTTGGTTGTATTGCCTCGCAACCGTCTCGCTGGAGAAAAAATCACCACCGGCGGCTGGGCAGAGAACACATTGAAGTAGCTAAAAGGCGCCAAATTGGGTCGTCCATCCGCGTCTACAGTGCTGGCGAACGCAATGGGCCTTGGCGCAATGCCTCCCAAAAGCTGGGCATGCAAATCACCCGGATTCAACGATGCAGGATCAAAAGAGGTGTGCATGTGTTTTGCCATAATCAGGCTTGTGGCCGATGATTTTCTACCTGCATGATGGACGCTTCTACCTTGGTTTTCAGTGATTCTTTGAAAGCCTCCAATCGGTCCATCAATTGATCATCGCATGTGGCAACAATTTGTGCGGCTAAGATGCCCGCGTTGCGTCCTCCGTCTAAAGCCACGGTAGCCACAGGAACACCTGAAGGCATTTGCAGAATACTCAAGACGGAGTCCCATCCATCGATGGAGTTGCTGCTATGGATCGGGACTCCAATCACGGGAAGCGCGGTCATGGATGCCGTCATTCCTGGCAAATGCGCCGCTCCTCCGGCCCCGGCTACAATAACGCGGATTCCGCGCGACCTTGCTTTTTGAGCGTGATCCATCATGCGTTCAGGAGTGCGGTGGGCTGACACAACTGTCATTTCATAAGGCACGGCCAATTCATTCAGAACAGCTGCCGCTTTCTCCATAACAGGCAAATCGCTTGACGATCCCATAATAATGCTCACCAAAGGAAGAGGCTTCGTCTCCATGCTATTCGTTGGAATTTTTCAGTTGATCAATTTGGTCTCTTAAACGAGATGCCTTTTCGTAATCCTCTCGAACCAGGGCCTCCCCTAATTCATCCTCTAAATCTTTTACAGATACGGTTTTCGGCTTTTCCGTTACGATTTTCTCTTCTGTATCCTCGAATGCATCGTCAGACTCTTCGAGTTCCTCCGCTTTAATTCCAGCGGTCTGTAACACGGATTCGTAACATTGAATGGAGCAACCAAAACGATAGGCCAGCGCCACTGCGTCGCTCGGACGGCAGTCGATTTCCACTTCCTTGTTCTTGTCTGCACAGATCAATTTGGCAAAGAAAATCCCCTCCACCATATTGTAAATCAAGACTTCCGTTACACGGATTTCGAACGATGCGAAGGCCGTTTTAAACAAATCATGGGTCAATGGGCGGGAAGCTTTCATCTTCTCCATCTCGATGGCAATGGCTTGCGCCTCAGCGCCACCGATGACTATCGGTAATTTGCGATTGCCCGTCACTTCACCCAAGACCATCGCATACGCACCGGAGGAAGATCCGCTGAGGGCAATGTCCGTGATTTCCATTTCAACCTTCTTCATCTGCTTGGATTCCGTTCGTGACAAAGTTACGATGGCAATTTGGTTCCGGATTTAGGCATCCAATGCCTTGACAGCGGCTGTCAATTTAGGCAGGACCTCAAAGGCATCTCCGACTATGCCATAATCTGCAGCTTTGAAAAAGGGTGCTTCTGGATCGGTATTGATCACAACAATCACTTTCGATTGATTGACACCAGCAAGGTGTTGGATCGCTCCTGAGATGCCTGCGGCAATGTACAAGTTGGGACGAATGGTAATGCCTGTCTGCCCTACGTGCTCATGATGAGGACGCCATCCAATGTCCGATACAGGGCGAGAACATGCCGTGGTCGCGCCGAGCGCATTGGCCAAGTCTTCCACAATGCCCCAATTTTCAGGCCCCTTCAGCCCTCTTCCCGCGCTCACCACCAAATCAGCTTCTGGAAGCGGGGTTTGACCGTCAGCGCTAGCCAAATCAAATCCCGTTACGTGTTCTCGTGCTTCACCCACTTCAGCAGCGAAGGGGCTTGCTTCAGCCTCACTTCCACCTTCCCTCACGCCAAAAGCATTGGGAGTCACCGAATAAACAACCGCATTCGTTGAGACCTCTACATCAGCCATCGCTTTGCCCGAGAATACGTTTTTTCGCACAGCGCCATCACGGGGCAATTCTGTTACACCGCTCACCATTCCGGCTTGCAAACGAACGGCTAAACGTGGCCCAATCGCGCGTCCCGTGTGATCATGAGACAAAACGACCGTGCTAGCGCCACATTCTTTTGAAGCGGCCTCGGCCAATCGGGTCCACTGGCTGCTATCGGAGAGTTCTGTCGAAAAATGCAGAACCCGATCAATGCCTGTGGCGCCTAGCCCCCCATCGGACGTCATCGCACCGGCTACCAATGCAACAGCATCTTGACCCTGAGCTTTCGCGAACGCCGCAGCATAAGAAGCGGCCTCCAACCCTCCCTTAGTGGGTTGACCATTTTTAAGAGAAACAATTGCTAAAACTGACATGATCAAATGGCTTTGGCTTCTTCACGAAGCAATCGAATGAGTTCTTCCGCTTGGTCTGCCGGAATGATTTTGCAGGCTCCTTTTTCAGGAGGCAAAGAAAACTGGCGCACTGAGGACAGGGCTGCTGCCTCGCCCGGCTCAATATTCAACGGTTTGGAACGAGCGGACATGATGCCACGCATGTTCGGAATGCGCTGCTCGGCCAGACCTTTTGAGGCACTCAGCACAAGCGGCAAATTGACCTTCACGTGTTCTGTTCCTCCCGCGGATTCACGTTTCAAAGAAGCCGTATTGCCTTCTACTTCGAGATGTGTTGCCAGGGCAATGAAGGGCCAATCAAGCAATTCAGCCACCATGGCAGGAACCATAGAGCCATTGTGATCAATGGTCTCTTTGCCACACAAAATCAGGTCAAAGGCCTGCGATTTTGCAACCGAGGCTATGAGTTCAGCTGTTTGCATGGCATCGGTGGGTTCAGCATCCACACGAATCGCATCGTCCGCGCCGATGGCCAAGGCCTTGCGAATCACGGGATCACACACCGCACCTCCAACCGTAATGGTGGTAACAGTGCCTCCATGCGCTTCTTTTAATTCAATGCCACGCACCAACGCGTACCACTCATCGTATGGATTGACGATGTATTGCACTCCGGTTGAGTCGAAAGTTTTGCCCTCGTTCGTGAAAGCAATTCGACTGGTCGTGTCCGGAGCTTGGCTGATACAAACTAGAATTTTCATCTCCTCGAATTTGTGACAAATGTAAGGCTGCCTAAAGCAAAGTCAGACGAAATATGCTATGCATGCATAATACATCGCATTCCACAATTCCGACTCGGATTGATGCGATTTATTTTTCTACATCATCCAACAAAAAGAACCTTGAAAATTCCTGTTTTGTTCCATTTGCAGTTGACTTATCTTTGCCGACCTATTGTAAATAATAGATTCATGCGCGAAGTACAATTTAGAGAGGCAGTTCGTGAGGCAATGAGTGAAGAAATGCGCCGCGATGAGCGGGTTTTCTTGATGGGTGAAGAAGTGGCCGAATACAATGGTGCCTACAAGGCTTCAAAGGGTATGCTGGAAGAATTCGGTGCTCGTCGAGTCATTGACACGCCCATTGCAGAGCTCGGTTTTTCAGGAATTGCGGTCGGTGCTGCCATGAATGGTCTGCGCCCTATTGTAGAATTCATGACCTGGAATTTTGCCATTTTGGCTGCTGATCAAATCATCAACCATGCAGCGAAGATGTTGCAGATGAGTGGTGGCCAATACCATGTTCCCATCGTTTTTCGAGGTCCCAATGGAACCGCTGGTCAACTTGGAGCAACCCACAGTCAGTCTTTTGAATCCATGTACGCATCGATTCCGGGCTTGAAAGTAGTCACACCGTTTACTCCATACGAAGCGAAGGGATTGCTGAAATCGGCCATTCGTGATGAAGACCCCGTCCTCATTATGGAGAGCGAGCAGATGTACGGCGACAAAGGAATGATTCCCGAAGGAGAGTATCTGGTGCCTATTGGCAAAGCCAACGTGCGAAGAACAGGTGATGCTTGCACCATTGTTTCTTTTGGGAAAATCCTCAAAACAGTTCATGCCGCAGCGGATGAACTGGAAAAGGAAGGCATCGAGGTGGAAATCATCGACCTTGTCACCATTCGTCCTCTGGACCTCGATACCATCATTGAGAGTATTCGGAAAACAAACCGCTTGGTGATTGTTGAAGAGAGCTTCCCGGTGGCGAGTATTAGCAGTGAAGTGGCTTATCGGGTGCAGCGAAACGCTTTTGACTTCCTTGACGCGCCCATCGTGCGCCTTTGCCAATCCGACACCCCTTTTGCTTTTTCCCCCACACTCATTGACGAGGCTCTTCCGCAAGTCAAAGACATCATGGAGGCTGTGAAAAGCGTTGCCTACGTGGCATAATTCAATCGAAATCTAACTGCATTCAATACTTGGATGCCAACTGACAAACAATATGGAGATCATTCTTTATTCTGTACCCGCCATTGCCATTTTGGGATTGGTTTATATGGCCATCCAAGCTGCTTGGGTGCGCAAACAAGACGCAGGCACACCGCGCATGGCGGAAATTGCTCAGCACATCCATGAAGGTGCCTTGGCCTTTTTGAAGGCGGAGTACCGTGTTCTTTCAATCTTCGTTGTACTCGCTGGAGCGTTGTTAGGCGTTGTTGCGCATTTTGTTGAAAGCACCCCTTATTGGATCGTCGTCGCATTCGTCATCGGCGCCATCTTTTCTGCAATAGCTGGAAACATCGGTATGCGGATTGCAACACAAGCAAACGTGCGAACGACGCAAGCGGCCCGAACAGGCATCGCACACGCATTGAAGGTATCCTTCACAGGCGGAACAGTCATGGGGCTGGGTGTTGCTGGATTGGCAGTATTTGGATTGAGCATGTTGTTCATGCTGTTGCTGGGCATGCTCAGCGGCGGTGAATGGCAGGGGGTCTCGGAAATGACCGAAGTTTTGGAAGCACTCGCAGGCTTCTCTCTTGGCGCTGAATCCATCGCCTTGTTTGCTCGTGTTGGTGGTGGTATTTACACCAAAGCTGCTGACGTAGGTGCTGACCTTGTTGGCAAAGTAGAAGCCGGCATTCCTGAGGATGATCCCCGAAACCCCGCTACCATTGCGGATAACGTAGGGGATAACGTAGGGGATGTCGCTGGAATGGGTGCTGACTTGTTTGGATCTTATGTGGCAACGGTACTGGCCGCCATGGTCCTTGGAAACTATGTCATCAAGGACATGGGAGGCTCCCTCACAGATGACTTCGGAGGCATGTCTACCATTTTGTTGCCCTTGATCATTTCTGCTTTGGGAATCGTTTTCTCCATTCTCGGAACGCTTTTTATTCGTGTTAAGGATGGCGCGAAAGAAGCTCAAGTTCAACGTGCGTTGAACATGGGCAACTGGAGCAGCATCATTATGACAGGGATTGCCTGTTATTTCCTCATTGAATGGATGCTGCCTGGTGAGTTGACCATGGAATTTTTCGGTGAAGCGAATCGTACGTTCGATTCCATCAATGTCTTCTATGCTGTACTGGTCGGTCTCACCGTGGGTGCAGCCATCAGCTACATGACAGAGTATTACACCGGATTGGGCAAGAAGCCGATCTTGGACATCGTTCAAAAGTCATCGACAGGAGCTGCGACCAACATCATTGCAGGATTGGCCACGGGCATGAAGTCCACTTTCGGTCCCATCCTGTTGTTTGCCGCTGCTATTTTCGCAGCGTATGAATTCGCAGGTTTTTATGGTGTAGCGATTGCAGCATGCGCCATGATGGCAACGACTGCCATGCAGCTCGCCATCGATGCCTTTGGCCCCATTGCGGACAACGCTGGGGGTATTGCTGAAATGAGCGAATTGCCGGATGAGGTGCGTGAACGAACGGACATCTTGGATTCTGTTGGAAACACCACTGCAGCGATTGGAAAAGGCTTTGCCATTGCCTCCGCCGCATTGACCGCTCTTGCTTTGTTTGCTGCCTTTGTCGAGTTCACTGACATTGATGGCATCAATATTTTCAAGGCAAACGTCCTCGCGACGTTGTTCATTGGCGCTATGATCCCCGTAGTATTCTCGGCCATGGCCATGAATTCTGTAGGAGAAGCTGCCATGGAAATGGTCAAAGAAGTCCGTCGTCAATTCAAAGAGATTCCTGGAATCATGGAAGGAACAGGCAAACCGGAATATGACAAGTGTGTCGATATTTCAACGCAAGCTGCGCTTCGCGAAATGATGCTTCCTGGTGCGATGACCATCATCGCTCCACTCATCATTGGATTGCTTCCTTTGGCCTTCGGCATGGACGGCAAGTGGGCTGCTGAGACCTTAGGTGGTTACATGGCCGGCGTTACGGTGAGCGGTGTATTGTGGGCTATTTTCCAGAACAATGCTGGAGGAGCTTGGGACAACGCCAAGAAATCCTTCGAAGCAGGCGTCGAAATCGACGGTGAGATGACCTACAAAGGGTCTGAAGCGCACAAGGCAGCCGTCACCGGCGATACGGTTGGAGATCCCTTCAAGGACACCAGCGGACCTTCTATGAACATCCTCATCAAGCTGACCTGTTTGGTCGGTTTGGTCATTGCTCCCATCTTGCATGGTTTCAATGCAGACGAGCACTCAGATGCTACAATCGAAGCCCCTACGACTCTCGTTGCTGAAGCGAATGTTGATGCAGCCGAGTAATCAAAAAGAACCTCAAAAGAAAAGCGGACCCTCGGGTCCGCTTTTTTTATGCCTTCAATTCAGCGAGCTGATCATCGAAGCGTTCGCCTTTTGCAAAGCGACCCTGCAGACAACGTTTACACGAATAAGCCGTGCAATTCGGCATCTACGCCTTCAATCACCGCGCCGAGGTCATCCTTGTTTTCGTGAAACCGGTTGTTGTCCACGTCAATGATCAATAATTTGCCGTGCGAATACGTGCTAATCCAAGCCTCATAGCGCTCATTCAATCGGTTGAGATAATCCAACCGAATCGCTTCCTCGTAGTCCCGACCGCGTTTCTGAATATTCTCGACGAGGCGTGGCACCGAAGCCCGCAGATAAATCATCAAGTCAGGAGGAGAGATGAACTTCTCCATCAATTCAAAAAGATCTTGATAATTTTGAAAATCACGCGTGCTCATCAAACCCATGGCATGCAAATTCGGCGCGAAAATGTGTGCATCTTCGTAGATGGTTCGGTCCTGAATGACCTTTTGACCGCTTTGCTGCAATTCAGCCAACTGAGCAAATCGTGATCGCAAGAAAAAGACTTGCAAGTTGAATGACCAACGTTGCATGTCCTTGTAGAAATCATTCAGATATGGGTTGTCGTCAACTTGCTCAAAATGAGGGGAATAACGATAGTGCTTGGCAAGCAATGTTGTCAAGGTGGTTTTTCCTGAACCAATGTTTCCAGCGATAGCTACGTGCATGATTTCAATATCCGATGAACGTGCAAAATAGGGCGTTTAAAAGGGCTTTGAAAAAATGGTTTTCCACACTCCTCCAACATCCGATGATGAACCATTGTGGATGCGGTTATTGCCTTGAAGATTCTTGCGGCGCGTCAATTGGACGACATCGGAAACTCCATTCTTTCGGACATGCCCCGTTGAATCTCTAAAACTTGCTCCACCAACTGACGCTCATTGGAGAGCCTTGGGATTTTATGCTGCCCACCCAACTTCCCCTGCGATTTCAACCATGCATCAAATGAGCCGGACGATAAAACCCGTCCGACAGGCTGTTCGATGGCCAACCCACCAGTGCGCTTCGCAGCATAATCAGAATTTTGACGAATCAATGACGCATCCAAAAAAGCCATGAATTCCAGCATGCCCGTTTGGGGCATTTTAACGAACTCAATCAACCATTCATGTCCACCCGTTCTATCCGAACGCATATAGACGGGTGCTGCTGTGAAATCTCGTACCATCGCGCCTGACAATGTGCACGCTTCAGCCATCGCCTTTTCAGCCTGATGTGCCATGAGTTCCTCACCAAAGGCATTGAGATAAGCATTGACACGACCTGATACCTGCATTCGGAATGGATGCACTTCAGTGACTCGAATGACATCGCCCAGCGCATAGCGCCAAAGCCCTGCTGAAGTTGAGATTACCAGCGCATATTCGTGCCCCACTGCCAATTCTCGCAACTCAAGTGATATCGGATTTTCGCTTCCCCATTCCGACATGGGAATGAATTCAAAATAAATCCCGTAATCCAACATCAAAAGGAGATCCTCCTCTTCCAAGCGATCCTGGAGACCAAAAAGTCCCTCGGAAGCATTGTGAGTTTCCACGTAATCCAAGGGGTACTTGGTGGTTCCGATGAGTGACTCAAATTCGGTCCGGTACGGGGAAAAACTGACGCCACCATGCATGAACAATTGCAAGTTGGGCCACACCTCTCCCAACGTAGAAGCTCCGGAGTGTTCCAAAACCCGCTTCATGATCACCAACATCCAACTTGGAATTCCAGCCAAAATGCGAACATCCTCCTTCATGGTTGCGACCGCCATGGCATCCACCTTCTGTTCCCATTCTTCCATTAAGGCGATGTCCCGATGTGGAGTGCGGCGAGACTCAACCCAGAACGGCAAATTCTCAACGATTATGGCGCTCAAATCCCCTGCATAAGCTGATCCACCCAATTCCAACAAGGAGGAAGATCCACCCAACACAAGATGCTTTCCTCCATAAAGTTTTGATTGTCTCCTTTGGTCACTGAACAAGGCCAACAAGTCTTGACCGCCTTTAAAGTGACATCCGTAAAGTGCGCTTTTCGTGACGGGCAGAAACTTGCTCCGATCTGAAGTTGTCCCCGAGCTTTTTGCAAACCAGGGGGTTATTCCAGGCCACAAAACATTCGATTCTCCCGAGATGGATCGATCGATCCATGGTTTTAACTGGTCATAAGTTCTGATCGGTACATGACGTTGAAACTCCTGAAGTCTCGTTACCGAACTAAACCCGTGTTCCTTTCCAAAGGAAGTGTTTCGGCCAATATGAATGAGTTTTGAAAATAGCGCACGTTGAATTTCTACCGGCCTAGTCCGCACCATTTCGATGTTGACCATGCGACGACGAATAAACCATCGAAATACAGAGTTGAACGGCATGGGTTGGAATTCCGAACCAATGTAAGAAATGCTCAGATTTCCTGAGCCCTTTCAATCAAACAATTCAGGCAATCCTTAAGAAAAGACTCGCTGAATCGCTGCCAAAGCCAGGTTTATTTCCGCCTCGGTATTGTATCGACCGAAAGAAAACCGCAAACTCGCCCGCTCCTGATCGTGAAAGTGCAATGCGCGCAAAACGTGAGAACCCAATGTAGCTCCGCTAGAACAAGCGCTTCCCCCAGAACAAGCGATACCCTCCAAATCCAATAAGAAAAGAGCCATTCCATTTTTTGGATGGGGTGGGAATGAAACATTCAACACCGTGTAAAGCCGACTTGGGTCATCTGAATCGCCATTGAAACGCAGGTCGCTGAACATGGATTTCAAACCCGCAACCATTTGAGCTTTCAAGGCTCGAATGTGCTGTTCATGATCATCCATGTCACGGCATGCCATCTCCAAGGCCGTTGCGAGACCGACAATTGAATGGATGTTTTCCGTTCCACCGCGAACCGCTCGCTCTTGGCTTCCTCCTTCAATTTGACCTCCAACCTTCAGTCCTTCAGCGATGTACAAAAAACCGATGCCTTTCGGACCGTGAAACTTGTGGGCTGAACACGTAATGAAATCGACTGGAATTTTCGACAGATCGAACGCATAGTGCCCCATCGTCTGCACGGTGTCAGAATGGAACAGAGCCCCATGCGTACGACACAAGTTTCCAATGCGCTCCAAATCTTGAATGACAGCGACCTCATTGTTGGCATGCATAAGACTCACCAGCGATTTTGGTCCTTTCGCCAACAATTCAGCCAAGTGCTCCAAATCCACTGTGCCATCCAACAAATGCCGGACCAGCTCCAATTCGATTCCTTCGCTGCGAACAAGTGATTCCGCTGTTTTGATTACCGCGCTGTGTTCAGCGGCGGATGTGATGATCCGCCGACAGTCCAAATCACGCACGGCAGACCGCAAGGCCAAATTATCAGCCTCCGTGCCACCTGAAGTAAAATAAATTGCTTTCGCATGGCACCCCAAGTGTTTCGCAATGGCGCGCCGATTTTGCTCAATGATGACCCGTGATTTGCGACCAATTGCATGGCTGGATGATGGGTTTCCATAGGAATCTCTCAACACCGGAATCATCGATTCCAATACTTCAGGGGCCACAGCAGTGGTGGCAGCGTTATCAAGGTACACGGACATTACGTGATCAATCGGGATTGCAAAAATGCGCTATTCATTTCATTTTCAGCAATCCAATGTCAAAAGAGATCACACTGAGGCTGAAACGAAACCAAACAAAAATCTGTATATCAATTACTTAAAGCCATGAAATTCTGCAACTCTGCTTTGAATTTCCCTCCCAATGCCGCGGCCTTTTCCTGTGTTTCTGCCTCAGCATACACCCGAATGATGGCCTCCGTGTTCGATCGACGAAGATGAACCCAGCCTTCTGGCAAATCAAATTTGACTCCATCCACCGTATTGACCTCGGCATCAGGATGCGCAGCGACGAGCAGTTCCAATGCCGCATCGACATCCGTATCTGGCAGTTCCAATTTATCTTTTGAAATGACCCATTGTGGATATTGCTTTCTCAAAAGCGCAGCGGATTGATTCGATTCTACCAAATGCGTCAAGAAAAGCGCTGCACCAACAATGGCATCGCGCCCGCAATGTGAAGCCGGATAAATGATTCCACCGTTCCCTTCTCCCCCAATCACAGCGTTGTTCTCTCGAATCGCATCCACGACATTGACCTCGCCGACGGCACTTGCTGTATACTTCCCACCGTGATGTTCTGTGATTTGACGCAAGGCTCGGGTTGAGCTCATATTACTCACTGTATTGCCCGGCGTATGCTTCAATACATAATCCGCAACAGCAACCAAAGTGTATTCTTCTCCAAACCATGAACCGTCTTCACACACAAAGGCCAGGCGATCCACATCCGGATCTACGCTGATCCCTAAATCACATCCATGAGCGACCACAGCGGCGCATAGATCTGTGAGGTGCGCAGGCAGCGGCTCTGGATTGTGGGCAAAATGACCTGTTGGATCGCAATGCACTGGAACCACCTCACACCCTAAAGCCTCTAAAAGCAGCGGAATGATGATGCCTCCTGTTGAGTTCACGGCATCCACAGCCACTTTCAGCCCTGCACTACGGATATGCTCTACATGCACTAAATCCAACTCCAAAGCATGGCGCACATGGCGTTCCATCCAGCCATCCTGGACTTTCGTTGTCCCAATGGCATCAATTTCAGAATACACCACGTCAAGTTTCGCCAATTCGAGCACCCGTCCTCCTCGTTCACTCGATAAAAATTCACCCGACGCATCCAATAATTTCAGCGCGTTCCATTGTTTGGGATTGTGACTTGCCGTCAAAACAATGCCCCCGTCTGCCCCTTCTCCTGTGACAGCCAATTCAACTGTTGGCGTCGTGCTCAGCCCCAGGTCAATCACGTGCACACCCAAAGCATTCAAGGTGCCTACAAGGCAGTCCCGCACCATTTGACCGCTCAATCGAGCATCCCGGCCCACCACGATGATCGGTTGTTCTTTTTTTGACTCTTCTTTTACCCACAGGGCATAGCCTGCAGCAAAACGGACAACATCCGGAGGATTCAATCCTTCACCAACCTGTCCACCAATCGTTCCTCGAATGCCTGAAATTGACGCTATCAACATGGCACAAAAGTAACCCGATTGAAAAAAAAGTGGACTAGTTTGAAGTCCGATGTGAAAAACCTTCACCTGAAACAACGCTCCTGTGGCTTCCCCTGCGTAAATTTGAGGGTGATGAATGATGACGGACGCGCATATCGGGATGAACCGGCTCTTTTGGACTTGATTCGCAAGTTCGAGGATATGGTGAAGCGTGGTGATCAGTCTTTCTTTGACGTGGACGAATTGGAGGTGGTGATCGAGCACTACATGGAGCTGCGAGAAACTCGCAAAGCCAAAGCAGCGTTGCAATATGCAGCACAGCTTTACCCCAACCACTTGAGCTTAAGATTGCGTCATGCGCAAATCCTAGCGAACAATGGCCAGCCCGTCAAGTCCATTCCCATCCTGCGTGAATTGCTGGACATTGAACCGCACAATGAAGAAGTTCATTTGACATTGGGTTCGGTTTACAGCCACATGACGGAGCATCGATTGGCCATTCATCACTATGAGAAAGCCCTTTTGTTTGCTGATACGGAGACGCGAAGAGACATCCGCATTGACATCGCCTTGGAATTTGAAAATCTCGGCGCGTGGAAGGAAGCCATCCGAAACTTAAAAGAGGCCCTCGCTGAGGACCCTCTCAACGAAACGGCTGTTTACGAGCTCGCTTTTTGTTTTGAACGCACCGGTCAATTCAAGCATGCGGCCGCTTTCTATGAGCATTATCTCAGCGAACAGCCGTATTCCTTTGCCGCCTGGTACAGCCTGGGGAATGCGTTGCAGCAATGCGGACTCTACACCAAAGCCATCGACGCGTACGATTTTGCCATCGCCATCGAAGATGCCTTTGGCCCGGCCTACCATCAAAAAGCGGAGGCTCTTGTCTCCATGGAACGCTATGCTGACGCCTTAGAAACATACAAGGAAACCTTGGAATTTGAGGAGACTTCTCCAGCCACTCAGTGTTATATGGGGGAATGCTTGGAGCGAATGGGCAACCTGGATGAAGCAAGCAAACACTATAAAGCCAGCTTGGTTTTGGACGCGGAATTCCCCGATGCATTCATCGGGCTGGGGGTGCTTGCTGATTTACGGGGCAACCTGCAAGAAGCCTGCGCACACTTTGAGCGTGCCATTGCATTGGAACCGATGCATGCCGATTACTACTTGCTACTCGCGACAGCCAATAAGAAATTAACGAACCACGAACTCGCTGAGACATTGTATGCGCGAGGCCTCGCCTTAGAACCTGCTCATGAAGAGCTATGGTTTGAACGCATTGATAACATGCAAGTTTGTTCCAATCATGATCAAGCCTTGGTGTTTTCTGAAAAGGCACTCACTTGCATCACAGACGCAGTTCCGATCATGTATCGACAGTTCATTAGCCAATATGCCCTGGGGCAATTTTCCCAGGCTTTTGAATACCTCGAACATCTTTTGACCCATCATTTTGATGGCGCCTCGGATTTATTGAATTTGATACCGGCGCTTGCCAATGATGCGCGCTTCGTCGATCGTTTTGATCGATACAAACCTTGACTTGAACAGCACTACATGAATCACCTCCCAGCTCGCCCGAGCAAACCTCGCAGCAATGGCCTCACTATGGTCATGGACAAAGGCCTGAGCCTGCGCCAGGCAGAAGATCACGTGGCCAAAGGGGCCGAATTAACGGATCTCTTAAAACTCGGGTTTGGCACATCTTTGATCACTCCTGGGGTGAAAGAAAAAGTCAAAATGTTCCGAGACCATGGAGTGGATGTCTATTGCGGCGGAACCTTGTTCGAAGCCTTTTTGATCCGAAATGATCTGGATGGCTATTTGAAATTTATTGACAACTTAGGCATCGAATGCCTCGAAGTCAGCGACGGCTCCATGGTCATTCCACATGATGAAAAATGTGAAATCATTGCCCGCTTGAGCAAAAACTACAAGGTCCTTTCCGAAGTTGGCTCGAAAGAAGAAGGCATCCTCATCAGTCCTGCCAAGTGGATTCGTATGATGAGCAACGAATTGGAAGCTGGCAGTTGGAAGGTGATTGCAGAAGCGCGAGAGAGTGGAACGGTCGGCATCTATCGACCCAATGGTACAGCCCACGTCCAATTAATTCGGCGCATACTGGCCAACGTAAGCTTGGACAAAATTTTATGGGAAGCCCCTAAGAAGACGCAACAGGTTTGGTTCATCAAGCAATTTGGCGCCAATGTCAATTTAGGCAACATTGGACCGGAAGATCTCATTCCCTTGGAATGTTTGCGTCAAGGGCTTCGCGGAGATACTTTTTTCGAGCATTTGCCAGAAGAATTGGCCGAAGGAAAGCGCCTTGAACCTGAACCCATCGAAGAAGACTGAATATGGCTGCAGTTCCCCAAATGACCGTTGAAGCGTTTTCCCTTTTGATTCAAGACAGAACGCCTCATTTCATTTTGGACATACGGGAAATCCATGAGGTGGAAACAAGCCGTCTGCACAACGCTGTTCATATCCCCATGGCTTTTTGTTTAGCGCAGCAATCCGATATTCCGAGAGAAATCCCTGTCGTTGTCTATTGTCGTTCAGGAGCTCGCTCCTCCGCAATCGTCAGCGCTCTGATGACCAAATACGGCTTCACCAACTTATTCAGTTTGTCAGGGGGCATGACGGAATGGTGCCGCGTTATTGACCCCACAACTGAGGTAGGATGAAGGATCTCCCCCATTCACGTTCTTTTCGTGACTATGTGTTCATCGGGCTCAAAGGAATGGCCATGGGTGCAGCGGATTTGGTCCCGGGAGTCTCCGGAGGGACCGTTGCCCTCATTGCCGGGATCTACGACGAACTTTTAAGCACCATCGCATCATTGCGCATCGGCATGCTGACGGATCTCTTTCGCAACGGCTTACTGGCCACTTGGAAGGCCGCCAACGCTTCGTTTATTCTTGCATTGGCCGGAGGGATTTTTACCAGCATCGCGGTGTTATCCAATCTCCTTCACCATTTGCTGGTTCACAACAAAGAGGCACTCTATGCTTTTTTCTTCGGGCTGGTCGCAGCCTCCGTTCCGTTGGTTGGCAAAACCTTTGGTCGTTGGAGTACACGCCATGTCGGCTTGGCCTTGCTTGGAACTGCCATAGCAGCGGCCATTACCTCGTTGCCTGTTTCGAGCGGATCCGATGGACCGCTATTCCTCGCGTTTTGCGCCTCGATTGCAGCCTGCGCTATGATCTTGCCCGGTATTTCAGGCAGCTTCATTTTGTTGCTACTCGGTGCTTATGGAGCCGTTATCGGGGCCCTCAAAGATTTAGATTTCATTCGAATTGCAGCGATTGCAGGCGGCGCATTGATTGGCCTCTTGGGATTCAGTCGACTGCTCCAGAAACTCTTAACCAAAGCCCGTTCGCAAACCTTGGCATTGCTCACCGGGTTCCTGCTGGGATCGCTGCAAGCGCTTTGGCCCTGGAAAAAGGCATTGAGCCTCCTTTACACCCATTCGGATGGGCGAGAAACATGGTCTCAAACAAACGACTGGCCTCCTGCTGAATCAACGGAACTCCTCCTTTCATGCGCTGGATTCGCACTTTTGGGTGCAGCCCTTGTCATCGGGTTGAGTCGACTGGGGAATGGTATACTTCCGGTAAAACGATGAGACGCTACGGCCTCCTCGGGAAATCCCTTCAACATTCATATTCTCAAGCACTTTTTGCTCAGAAATTCGCGCAAGAAAACATTGTGGACGCATCCTACTCTTTGTTTGAATTGTCCGACTTAACCAATTGGGACGCTTGGTCTCAAGCACAATTGCGTCATCCAGAAGGGGCGTTGCAAGGGCTGAATGTGACCGTTCCCTACAAGCAAGCCATCCTCGCCCACTTGGATCGATTGACTCCCGAAGCCCAAGCCATTGGAGCCGTCAATGCACTGCGACCGCTCGGCGATGGCCTTTGGATGGGACACAACACCGATGCACAAGGGTTTGCTAAAAGCATTCGTCCCTTTTTGACTTCTCACCATGAGAGAGCCTTAATTCTCGGAAATGGTGGTGCCGCTGCTGCAGTGCGTTATGTATTGGAATCGCTCGGCATTGAAGTGGTTCATGTGACCCGCCAACACACCGACTCTGTTCGGGCGGTGCGATTTGAAGATTTGACCGAGGAAGCGGTCCGTTTCTTTGGATTGATTGTTCAGGCTACTCCGGTAGGAACCGTTCCTCGCGTCGAAGAGGTCCTGCCCTTTCCTTGGAGTGGATTGGGGACTGAGCATTTGGTCATTGACTTAATTTACAACCCATCGGAAACACGCTTCCTACAACGTGCTGCGCAACAAGGTGCTACCGTCCTCAATGGCAAGGACATGCTATTCAACCAAGCTCAGGCCGCTTGGGACTGGTGGAATCAGGCGGATTGAGGACGTTGAATCGTTGAGCCATCGTAACTTCACCCTCGTGAATTCCAACCTTCCTCCTACTGAACAGACAGGACCTCTAGCCGATTTAGAACAGCGCAGCATCTCCGAATTGACGGCAGCAATGCACGCCCAAAACGGAGCGGTACAACAAGCCGTCGAGGCCACGATTCCGGCTCTGAATGAGTTCATGGAAACTCTCGTTCCAAGGATGCAATCAGGTGGACGCCTCTTTTATATCGGAGCAGGAACCAGTGGGCGTTTAGGCGTGATGGACGCCAGTGAATGCCCCCCGACTTTTGGCGTTTCACCGGACCGAATCATGGGCTTGATTGCCGGTGGTGACGGTGCACTTCGTCTCGCTGTCGAAGGTGCTGAAGATGATCTTCAGGCAGCTTGGAACGACCTGGCTTCCTTCCAGCCGACCTCCAAGGATACGGTCATCGGAATTGCTGCTTCTGGAAGAACCCCTTATGTCATCGGCGGCTTAAAAGCGGCACGTGATCGAGGGTTGTTGACTGCTTGCATCACCTGCAATCCCAGCAGTGCCGTTGAGCGTGCCGCGGAACACGCCTTGGTTGCCGTGACGGGGGCCGAATTCGTGACCGGAAGCACACGACTCAACGCGGGCACCGCCACCAAATTGGTACTCAACATGATCTCTACTGTGGCCATGATTCAATTGGGACACGTGCAGGGCACGCGCATGGTCGACATGCGACCTTCCAATGCCAAATTGATCGAACGCGGACAACGCATGATCATGGATGCCACCGGCACATCGATTGACCAGGCACAGAAAGCATTGGAATCAACGGGCAACGTGCGGGCAGCCATCCAGAAAATTCAGGACGATGCACACGCTTGAGCCTTATTACGCGTGGCGCAATCACTACGTCGCGAGCGAAGACTCGAAGAGTCCTTTTTTTGAACGCGTTTACAGCGAGTTTGAATATTCCACCAAGGTTTACAATTTCTACATCCACCCACAATGGGATACGATACAGTCCCAAACCTTGTTTTGCAAGGTGCTTTTCGTGGATTACGATGAACGCTTTGCCATCCTCGAATTCATTGGCGAGTGGAACGACTGCCTCTACAACGACATCATGCAGTTGAAGCGAGAGGTCATTGATGTTTTGCAGGCTGAAGGCATTCATCGGTTTATTCTGATCGGAGAAAACGTCTTGAACTTTCACTTCAGTGATGACTGTTATTATGAAGAATGGTTTGAAGAGGTCACCGAAGACGATGGATGGATTGCCTTGCTCAACTTCAGAGAACATGTCATTGCCGATATGCAATCGATTGACCTCGATAGCTACTTCGTATTGGGCGGGGAATTGAGCGAGTTGGGATGGCGCACCCTTTCTCCTGCTCATCTGTATGAACGGGTCAACGACTGCGTGAGCCATCGTCTCGGCTTCATTGGCTGATCGTCGAGTTTGCTTGCAGTTTCTGAATAGCGGATTGGTCCGTTGGAAAGCGAAAGGATCGAAAATCCAAGGAACGCCAATCCTTCCAACTCACCTGAACGTTGGATTCTCCCCCAGGACTGGCGGCTGATTCTTCAGTCCAGGCCACATCTTCATTCGATTGCAATCGGCACACGTAGTACAACGCGATGAGTTGATCATCCGGACGAAAAATGCTGCGAATAAAAGTCTCAACTGTGTGAAAGAGTTCAACACTTTGCATCGCTGGTTGGCATCCCAACTCCTCTTGACATTCTCGCCACCAAGCGTCCATCACGCCCTCACCCAATTCCACACCACCACCAGGAAATTTCTGCGCGTAGCTGCCATCGGGTAAGCGTTCATTGCAAATCAGGAGCCGCTCCCCTGTTTCGTCCAGAATCATTCCATACACCCGCACATTGAATCGGCTCACAGGATGATGAATCGCCCGTATCATCTCCCTCTTACCGGGAGGGCCTTGGATTTGTTCAACATTCCATCCAGCCGCCATCAAATTGCGACGCACCAGGCCTTTCGCGCAATACGTCACAAGCACACCACCCGGCCTGACCATATGGCGCAATTGGGTGAACAATGATTTCGTCCACAACTCTGGCTGGTGCGATGGCGCGAACGCATCGTAATAAATGATGTCATACCCCTTCGAAGACTGGGTGAAATTCTCAATCGAACGATGATCCACTTGGAATGTACTCCCTCCCATCTGGACACCCTTCGAACCGCTGGTGGCTGATTGCATTTGTTTCAAGGCCTCAGCCAATTCCACGGACCCCTGTTTCCAAGGATAATCCTCCCAAAAAGACGCTGCAATCGGATGCGGTTCCAAACCGCGATAATGAACAGTGCGGTTGTTTTCCTTGGCCCACAGCAAGGTCAACGCCGCGTTCAAGCCTGTCCCAAATCCAACTTCCAACACTTCGATGGCTTGGTCCGGCGCCACCTTCAGCGATGCAATTCCTTCCGAAATAAAGACGTGCTGCGCTTCGGATAAAGCCCCATGAATGCTGTGATAGGTCACCTCGCTGTTGGGCAACTGCAAAGTCGGTGTACCGTCACGGGTCAAAAGAATGGTCGGGTTGAGGGAGTTGGACATGACGCAGCCAATTTCGACTTTCCACGCAAACCATCAAAATCCTTCGATCGCACCCAAACCAAAGAGCGCAAAATCCATCCGAACAGGATCCAATGGATCCACTTGCCTGAGGGCTTGCATCATCAATTCAACCGTCTGCCAATCGTTGGCTTTGCGATCTACCAACTCCAATTTCCTCGCCATGTTGCCCGTATGAACGTCTAAAGGAATCATCAAGTCTGCCGGAGACAAGCCCTTCCAAATGCCAAAATCAACGCCGCGTGCCGCTGGACGCACCATCCAACGAGTGTACATATTGATTCGTTTGGCTGCCGACCCTTTTTGAGGCTGTGCGACATGCTTTCGAGTCCGATCCGCTGGCATCCCTCCCTCTTCAGCCAGTGCGAAAAACACGCGATGAAAATGTCCGATGGCATCCGCCATCGCGCTCTTGTCCGTTGCTTTTGACTGCTTATAACCCTCTACAAACACCGCCTCCAAGCTCCCATACTTCTTTACAATGCCGCGAAGGGCGACAAAAAACAACGCCGCATCGCGCTCTTGGAAAGTCCGATGAACAAACCCCTTGACAGCCTGACGCAATTCCAGATCAGACGCTTCCCTCAGAAATGCCGAGGGATCATGATCCATCCTTCCCATCAGGGCATCGGCACTCTTTAAAATTGACTTGCGATTTCCCCAAGCCAAAGAAGCGGTCAAAAAACCTGCCACTTCGATGTCTTCCGCTTTCTCATATCGATGCGGAATGGCGATCGGATCATCCACGATGAAACTCCGGTCTTCATACTCAGCAGCCTTTTCAAGTAAAAAAGTCTTCAATGATTCTGGAAGATTTTGCTTCAAATGAGTTCCTTTAATTGGTTTGTTTTGATTCTCCTGCAGGTCGCTGCCATGTGCGGCAAAATTGGAGCTAAATTTGCACAGAATGGAATTTGTGCATCCAGAAATACTTTGGGCTCTCACTGCACTCGCTATTCCAATAGCTGTTCACCTTCTGCATTTCCGACGATTTCGAAAAGTAGCCTTCTCACAGGTGGCTTTTTTGAATGAGGTCAAACGGGAAACTAAGGCGATGCAGCAAATCAAACATTGGTTGATTCTTCTGCTTCGTTTGCTCGGAATGGCCGGAATGAGCTTGGCTTTTGCCCAGCCGTTCTTCCCCCCAGAAGATGAAGTCGGAACGGGGATGAACCAAACCGCGGGGCACGCCATTTCGATCTATGTCGACAACAGCTTTTCCATGCAGGCACTTGGAGAAGATGGCCAATTGCTTCAATCTGCGCAAAATAAAGCGTCCACAGTCGTGGAGCAGTTTGATCCGACCGACCGATTTCAAGTTGTCACCAATGATTTTTCAGGTCGAGATCAAATTTTCTTGACGCAAGAACAGGCCTTGGAGCGCTTGGCTTCAATCGAAGCCACTCCGATTGTGCGGCCTTTGGAAGTGGTGATGAAACGAATGGCAGGGCAATTGGAAAAAGAACCGCTCAGAAAACGAGTGGCCTATCTCTTTTCCGACCTGCAGTCATCAACCCATCGATTCGAACCCGAATCGACCGCGGCCGACACCAACGCCAGATGGCATTTTATTCCTGAGTTTGCGAGCACATCACCGAACATCTGGGTGGATTCAGTTTGGTTTGAAGAACCGTTGCAACTCGCGGGGAGGCCGGCATCGTTGCGCATTCGGTTGCGCCACAATGCCAAGAAAGCCGTCGAAGGTCTGCCGATGCATTTGAACATGCAAGGCAATCGCGTTGCCGCAGGCACTTTCAACCTTGTTCCGGGCATTGCCACGGATACCGCGTTGCGCTTCACTCATGGTTTGGCGGGGCTTCAACGGGGACGAATTGCAATTGAAGACGCTCCCATCCAATTTGATGATGCGTTGTATTTCGGGTATGAAGTCCGCGATGAAATTCGAGTGCTCCACATTACGGACAATCCGAACGGACAATCCGCACAGGCCGTGACACGTGTGTTTCAATCAACGGACAACCTGTATCGGCTCAACACTTCCTCATCGTGGACGCCGCAAGAAATTGCTCAGGAACATTTGATACTCGTCTCGGGTGTCGCCTCGCCTTCTTCTGGTCTGATCCAGACGCTCGCAAATTTTGTCGATCAAGGAGGTTCCGTTTGCTATATGCCGGACCGAGCCTCTTCGAATTCATCGATCTATGAAGCCATGGGCGCGGCTGACAAGGGCTCCTGGATTTCCATCTCAGACCGCGTTGCTCAGCTGCAAACGAACCATCCTTTTTTCGCGGGTGTTTTTGACACGCAGCCGGAGCGACTCAATTTGCCCACCGTGGCCGAATTGTGGCAACGCAAAACCGCAGCACGTGAAGAAATATTGGCCTCGACATTGCTTGGCCACCCTTTCTTTTCGAAGCTTGCTCATGGACAAGGAACCGTCTATTTTCTCGCTACGAGCCCTGACCTCACCTGTTCCAATTTAACACGACACGCTTTGTGGGTCCCAATCCTGCTGCGCATGGCAGAGCAAGCCAAAGCAACACCGGTGGTTTGGGGCGTGATCGGACAAACCAACTCCATTTCAATCGCAAGCACGCCAAAGGATTTGGAATCGGTGGCCCTTGTCGGTCCCCTGAGTGAAACCTCATTGACGAGCCAAGCGCCGTTGGATGCTCAAAACTGGCTTCCTGAAGCGCGCTTCATCCAAGGCCGAACCGCATTGCAGATCGGGAGTTTAGGGCTGCAGACAGGACACTACAACGTGAATTTCGTAAATGAAACCGTCGCCATCTTGGGGATCAATCAAGACCGAATAGAATCCGACCACCGTGCTTTTTCAGTGGACTCATTCCAAGCCCAATGGGCCGAGTGGAATTGGTCGCACGTGGATGTTCTTCCAACATCAGCTGCTGGCTTGACTCACGTCATCGAACGGTTAGAAAAAGGAAATTCTTTGTGGTTCCATTTTATTTTCGCAGCACTCATTGCCTTGTTGGCAGAATCATTCTTGTTACGCTCATGGAAACGATCCTCCTTAAATCCGTAAGGATTATTGATCCGAATGGACCGCATCACAATGCGGTGCGCGATGTACTCATCAGCGGCGGTCAGATTGCTGAAGTTTCTCAGCACATTGAATCCCCATCGAACGGGCAAGTTTGGGAACATGAAGGAAGCGCCATTTCAGTTAGTTGGATTGACGGACAAGCCGACTTTTGTGATCCTGGATACGAGCCCAGCGAAGGGCTTGAAAATGGCTTAAAAGCCGCGCTCAACGGCGGCATAGGGCATGTCATATTGAATTCAGGCACTTCTCCCTGCCCTGACCACAAATCCGCCATTCACTATGTTTTGAAACGCAGTGCCGATTCGCCCTGCTCCGCCCATCCTTTGGGCTGCATATCACAAGGACGTGAGGGCAACGCCTTGGCAGAATTGCATGACTTAGCTCAAAATGGAGCCGTTGGATTTTCCGATGACCTTCCGATTGAGCGCACAGAAATGCTGAGGAGGGCGCTGGAGTACAGCGAATCCATCGATTTACCCGTAATCACTTGCCCATTGGATCAAGGTTTGAGTTCCGCCGCTTTGATGCACGAAGGTGGAACCAGCACCCGCATGGGAGTATCTGGAAACCCCAGCAGCTCCGAAGTGATGCGCGTTCAGCGGGATTTGGAAATTCTTCGCTATGCGGGTGGGCGATTGCATTTTTCCATCTTGAGCACAGCGGAAGCAGTTCAGCTGGTTCGCGACGCAAAAAAAGAAGGCCTGCAGGTGACCTGCGGCACCACGGCCCATCACCTGCTGTTCATTGATGAGGATTTAAGCTCCTTTGACGGAATGTTGCGCGTATCCCCTCCTTTTCGTTCTGATGTAGACAGACGCGCCCTCTGCAAAGGAATTCTCGATGGAACGATAGACCTCCTCGTGTCCGATCACCGTCCACAAGACTTGGAGCACCATGATGTGGAATTTGCCCTTTCTCAGCCCGGAATGGCAGGAGTTGAGTCACTCTTCGCAGAAGGCTACACGGCCTTAAGTGCGGAGTTTTCTTCAAAGGAGGCGCTTGAAGCAGTTATCCGGAGTTTGACAGTCGGCCCGAGGGAAGCCTTTGGGTGGACGGCTGCCAGCATTGAAGTGGGTGCGCCCGCCGACTTGACATGGTTCAACAACCTGCAATCATGGGAATCGTCCAAAGTCTCCAAGGGAGTCAACACCATTGGAACACAGCAATTGTCGGGCAAGCATCTGCCATCTGGAATGCTGCAAGGGCAACCTTTGGGTGTGATTACTGCCCGCGGCACATTTCTACGAACCGTCTAAGTCGCTCTTCAGGCCTCCCCTTGAGGTCCGCTAAAAGTCAGCGGCAATGAGGCATCCGAACTGCCTTTCAAAGGCTGAATGGTTCCGTGCTGGCTCTCGAATCGCTGAACATTTTCATTCAACGCCTGCAATAAACGCTTGGCATGATGAGGAGCCAAGATAATCCGACTGCGAACTTGTGCTTTGGGCATCCCCGGCATCACCTGGGCAAAGTCGACAACGAATTCTACGGGGCTGTGCGTGATGACCGCCAAATTCGAATACGTGCCCTGTGCCTGATCTTCAGGCAAATCGATGTTGAGCTTTTTCTTTTGAGTGGGATCTTCCTGCGCCATAATGATTGTCTTGAATCTCGAAGGTACGCAGGAAATAATCGCTGCTTCCAACCAAATGGGCTACTGCGGATTCATCAAAGGCAAATCCAAGAGCGCTTTTAATGTCGTTACAGTCCGCCAAATTTGCTGCCCATGGCGGACTCCATGCGGATTGAAATGAACTTGCCTCCATCCGCAGTTCAATGCACCAACCACATCACATTCCAAGTCATCCCCAATCATGACAGCGTGACTCGGTTGAGAGTCAGTCCGGATCAAACATTGGTTGAAGGTTTCGGGATTGGGCTTTTTGAACCCCAAGGCATCGCTGGTAAATACCGCGTCAAAAAATGGCTCGAGTCCTGAGTTTTTCATCTTGATGTGCTGGACCTCCTCAAATCCATTGGTCAAAATGTACATTCGATGTCCCCGCTCTCGCAGCGTGCGAACTACCTCAATGGCATCCAAGATCAACGCTGTTCGATACGGAGCTCGCTGCACATACGCCTCACCCATTGCTTCCGCCAAGGTCTCCATGCCATCAAAAACAGGAATTCCCAATCCCTCCATGGAACGCGTGAATCGCAGCGGGCGCAATTCGGATTGAGTGAGTTTTCCTTCGCGGTAGAGGCGCCAACATTTCTCGTTTTCTACCTCATACACTGCAATAAAATCACGTGCTGTTATGGATTTTGGAAGCACCGGAATTGCCAATTCTTCAAATATCTCTTTTAGCGCTTCCCGTGAATTGCGATCAAAATCCCACAGGGTACGATCCAAATCAAAAAACAAATCCGACGGTTGTTGTTTTTCTTCCATGCCTTATTCTATCAACCCCATTTTCCAAACACAAAACTAATGGTCGTCAAGACCACGGCCCAAACAACAAATGCGAGCATCAACAACCAAGGCATTCGTTCGTCCTTTTGATGGTATTTAGCCGCTAAAACAGCCGAAATCGGAACGGAAATCAACCCTGAAATAGCAAGCAGACCCCACAAACCAAAGCGTTTTTGAAACCGCACCCAACGGCGTCTACCCGGGGTAAAGACGTTTTTTTTGTTTTCACGCTTCCGCTTGTAAGCGCTCCAACGGGTAAAGATGAGTTTTCCGAAATAGAAGAAAACATAGACTCCGAAAGCTGCCCCGACAGAGCACGTGGCAACTGTCATTCCCCAGCTAACACCTCGACCGACCATCAAGGCCGGTGCTACCAAAAATTTGCCCACAGACACCAACATCCAAAATATGGTTTCAAGAGGACCGATCATCCGATTTTACCTCCAAAGGCCAGGTCTCCGGCATCTCCAAGTCCAGGTACAATGTATCCTTTCGCTGTCAATTCCTCATCGATGGCTCCAGCCCAAATGTGGGTTCCCGGTGGCATGCCATTTTGTACTTCTGTAACACCGTGGCGACTTGCAATCGCAGCGACGATGTGCACTGTTGCCGGCTTGCCATAAGCACACAGTCGACGATAAACCCCCAACATGGAGGCGCCTGTGGCCAGCATCGGGTCAACCAGAATTAAGGTACGCCCTTCAATGGAACCTGTGCTGATGTAGTCGATTTCGATGGTGAAATCCCCATTTGCTTGAGTTTGACGATATGCAGCAGCAAAGGCCACATCCGCATGATCAAACATTCGGAGCATGCCTTGATGCATGGGCAATCCTGCCCGCAGGATGGTCGCTAGGACAGGTTGGCTCACCAACTGTTTGACCGTCGCCTGGCCCAATGAGGTCGTCAGGGATTCATCTACAAAATCCAGCTCTTTGGACAGTTCAAGCGCCATGCATTCACCCAACCGTTCCAAGTTCAAACGAAACCGCATCCGATCTTTTTGGATGGTTTCATCGCGCATTTCAGCGAGATAACGGGACGCTAAACTCGGTGATTGAATCAGTTCATGAATCATGATTCCAAGGTAATTCCATTCTTATCGAGAACAACCGCTGCTAACACTTCTTGGTAAAATGTCTTCCAACCCCGCCACTCCCAGCGGTCACTCACCGACTCATTGTGCCAGAGCAACGTCATCACACCCTCCACTTCCCGAACATTGAACGAAAGTTGGCGAACGACTTGAAGCGCTTCTTGGGGGGTCAATTTCAAATGGCGCATCAGAGTCGCATCCATAACGGCGATGGGATGCAACACAAGACTCATGATGCGTTCTTCCTTCAAATCATACGCCCGAAAAGGTCGAGACAACCCTCCTCGAAACCCCGGAACATCCGCATAGCCCAAGGAGTGGTCTGCCAAAATGCCCAATCGTTCCATTCTCCGCCAAGAAGCCGGATTGCGCTGCAACAAATAATGCTGCCTGCCCCGCTCGACGCCGCCCTCTTGAATCACCGCAAGACGACGAACTTCCTCCTTCATCACCGCATCGCTGTTTGCTTCATGTGCTGAAACTCCCGGGTGGATTCCAATATCAGCCGTTTTCATCAATGCGCGCATTTGCGCTTGCAATTCGGGAGCGCTCCAAGGCACCCCTCGATCGTATTCGCCTCGATTCGCAAGCAAGAAAAAATAAGTCGCTCTCACCCTCAACCGCGCGTGCGCTGCTTCTAACCACGCATATGTATCGTAGGGGTCATCTTTCCATCCCAGCAACACCGCAGGACGTTCGAAGAAGCGAGCCCACCTCCCCTGAATGACGTCGTTGATGGATGCCCCCAATGTTAACTTGAATCCTTTGTGACGGTAAGCAAAAGCGCTATCCACATCAATGGTCGGTTGGACAACATATCCAACGGGAAGAGGACATGCCGGGGCTTTCTGTTGGGCCCAATCTCGAACACACTTCTCTACCATGGGAAACTCCAACCAGCCTTCCTGGTGCGCCAAGGAAGCCGTGCCCTTGAATCGGCCCATTTCATCCCGTGAGTGAATTGGATGCGGCGCAAATTCCTCCATGCGACTGGCCATCCAAAAGACCCAACTCAGCCAATCGCTTTCAATGTGTTCTTCATGTTCCACTTTCACTCCAAATGGAAGGCGAACTTGCCCAGGCGTGAAGGATGGCATCGACCATATGAAGTCCGATGTGTCCACCCCTGCTTGGTTCAGCAATCCTGCATCTGGAATCCAGATTACGCCCGATGTGACCTCAGGCTTCAATCCACCGTATTGAATTTGAATGTCTGCAATCTCTTCTT
>CALGEI010000116.1 GCA_937881575.1 uncultured Flavobacteriales bacterium
GAGCGAAACAACCGCAACAACGACCGTGGCAGCGAACGCAACAACGACCGTGGCAACGAACGCAACAACGACCGTGGCAGCGAGCGCAACAACGACCGTGGCAGCGAACGCAACAACGACCGTGGCAGCGAACGCAACAACGACCGTGGCAGCGAACGCAACAACGACCGTGGCAGCGAGCGCAACAACGACCGTGGCAGCGAGCGCAACAGCGACCGTGGCAATAACCGCAACGACCGCAACAACAGAAACAATCGAGGGAATGATCGACGCGATCGCTACCAGAGTGAACCGGAAGAACACGGCTTTAATTTCGATGGCATCATCACAGCAGAAGGCGTTCTCGAAATTCAAACGGAAGGATTCGGCTTCCTGCGCTCAGCAGATTATAACTATCTAAACTCACCAGACGACGTCTATGTGACTTCCCGCCAAATCAAGCAATTCTCATTACAGACAGGCGATTCTGTTGTGGCCAAAGTCCGCCCTCCAAAAAAAGGCGAGAAATTCTATCCGCTCATTGATGTCGTCAGCGTCAATGGTCGATCACCAGAATGGGTTCGAGATCGAATTCCTTTTAAATTCCTGACTCCCCTTTTCCCGCAAGAGCGATTCAATTTAGCAACCCGTGGAGGCAACATTTCCACACGTTTGATGGACTTGTTCGCTCCCGTAGGAAAAGGCCAACGTGGAATGCTTGTTTCTCAACCAAAAACAGGAAAAACAACGTTACTGAAGGATGTGGCCAATGCAATTGCATTGAATCACCCCGAAGTGTATCTCATTATCCTTTTGATTGATGAGCGCCCAGAGGAAGTGACAGATATGAAGCGAAGCGTGAATGCAGAAGTCGTAGCCTCGACTTTTGACGAACCTGCTGACCGACACGTCCGCATCGCTGATTTGGTGCTTGAAAAAGCAAAAAGAATGGTCGAATGTGGACATGATGTCTGCATCTTGTTGGACTCGATTACACGCTTGGCCAGAGCATATAATACAGTTTCTCCAAGTTCAGGTAAGATTTTGAGTGGCGGTGTAGAAGCGAATGCTTTGCAGAAGCCGAAGCGATTCTTCGGTGCAGCTAGAAACATCGAAAACGGCGGATCACTTTCCATTATCGCTACGGCGTTGACGGACACTGGCTCCAAAATGGACGAGGTCATCTTCGAGGAATTCAAAGGTACAGGCAACATGGAGCTTCAGTTGGATCGTCGTATTGCCAACCGTCGGATCTTCCCGGCTATTGACATCTTATCCTCTGGAACGCGTCGAGAGGACCTCCTTTTGGACAAAGAAACCCTTCAGCGTATTTGGATTTTACGCAAGCACTTGGCCGACATGAACAGCATCGAAGCCATGGAGTTCATGAAAGAGCGCATGGAACAAACTCGCAGCAACGAAGATTTCTTGTCTTCTATGAATGGATAAGTCTCTCATTCTTTCTTTGTGTGGTCTTTTGGGCTGGTTTGTTCTAAAAGTGTTGGGACTTGGAACGTGGACTTGGGAAGCTTCGATTTCTTTTGGTGTCCTCTGGCACTTTACAGTGATGACGGCACTCTCCATACAAGGTGCTCACGCGGGGCGCCTTGAGTCTAGCGAACATTTTCTTGAACGCTGGAAAATCATTGGACGACAGACTTCCCGGCATGCCTTGTTCATTTCAATCGGTATGGGGTTGTGGTACTACGCCATTTCTCCGGGAGCACTAGAAACGCAGAAGCGCAGTCAAATCGAGCAAGTCCAGCAGGCACTTGGAACACCTGAGTCATATGCCAATTTGCAGGCCTTGCAACCTGAATTGGATGGCCGAACCAGAGACGAGATCTTGTCGACCCAGTTGAACAATTTGGACGTCTTTTATTCTCCTCAATTTTTCATCGGACTGTCGCTGCTTCTTTGGCTCTTTGTTGGACTTTTCATTGCCGCTTTGATGGACTTCATCTGGCAACGTGTTTGGTCCCAATAAAATCGCTTCAAAGAACAATTCTGCAACACCCGCTTCGTTTGTAGCTTTGAGACTCTCTAGTCCATCCGTAGGCATGACAAAAAAAGCAATTTCTACAGGCCGTTTCTCTGCAATGCGCTCGATGCAAAGAAGTGCAGGCATCCTGATTTTAGCGTTGTCTACAGGAAGTTTGATCGGGGAAGTCCGTGCCCAAAGTGGTCGAAAAAACCTAGCAGCTTTTGATACGAAAGCCTACCATTTCGGGTTTGCCCTATCGGGCAATCAATCCGACTTCAGCCTCACACAACGCGCCGAGTTTTCGTTTGCGGACAGCTTAATTGGTATCGCAAACGTCCCGCAAGCTGGCTTCAATCTCGCTCTTATCGCTTCTTGGAACATCACTCCCAATGTCCATCTACGGTTTTTACCCGGTCTGTCCTTTCAAGATCGTGCGCTGGAGTATCGCTTTCAACAAACGGACGGCCAAGAGTTGATCGTTAAACGCACTGAGTCCGTGTTCCTTGATTTCCCCCTGATTCTAAAATTAAGAACGGACCGCATCGGAAACTACGCTGCCTTCGCACTGATCGGCGGCAAGATCAGCAAGGATATGCAGTCACAAGAGGAAGTCAACCAGCAATTGCAAAATGACTTTATCCTGCGCTTGGAATCCAGCAATGCCTCGTTTGACATCGGAGCAGGAATCGATTTTTTTCTTCCCTTTTTCAAATTTAGCATCGAAGGAAAATTTGAATTGGGGACCCGCGATGTGCTGATTCAAGACGAAAGTTTGTATTCCCGTCCACTTGAAGCTTTAAAAACACGGTCGTTTATCTTCTCACTTTGTTTTGAAGGATAAAATCAATGGGACTACTCCATACCCTCTTGCCCACCAAACACGCTCCTCGTTGGATCGTGCTGGGGATTGACCTGGCCGTCTCTACTATCGCACTCTTTGGTGCGGCGCTGTTACGCTTTGAGTTTTTCATTCCTCAAAATGAATGGGAAATTTGGCTCAACTTTCTCCCCCTTTTCATTTTCGGCCGGTTTGGTGCGTTCGTTTTATTCCAAACTTCCGCAGGAATTATTCGGCACACAGGAATTTCAGATGCCCGGCGCATTCTACTCGCTAATTCAACGGCGACCCTCTTTTTTGCTTTAGCGAATGGATTCAATGCCCAACGAATTGACGGTCTCTACCTTATTCCCTTCTCTATTTTGGGAATTGAGTGGCTCATGACCAATGGCGCCATGGTATCGAGTCGTCTGCTCGTCAAATGGTTGTACTTACAAGACCGGAAAAACCCAGGCATTCAATCGCGCGTAGTCATTTTTGGAGCCGGAGAGGCCGGCATTATTGCAAAACAAGCCATCGATCGCGAGCTCGGAGAAAACCGCATGCGCATCGTTGCTTTCGTTGATGATGCCAAAACTAAGATTGGTAAAAAACTAGATGGCATTGATATCCTCAGCGCCCTGGAAGCGAATCGTCTCTTTGCTAAAGGACAAGTTGACCGACTCATCTTATCCGTTCAAACTCTATCCAAAGAACGGCGTCAGGAACTCGTAGACATGGCACTGCGTCATGGTGTCCGCCCATTGGATGTCCCTCCCGTTAATCGTTGGATCAATGGAGAACTTTCCGTTCGACAAATCCGAGAGCTGCGCATCGAAGACTTGCTCGGTCGAGATGCCATCCAACTGAATCAACAGGACGCTTTTGCTTCCATGTCTGAAAAACGCATTGTCATTACGGGAGCGGCTGGTTCTATCGGGTCAGAACTTGTTCGGCAAGTGCTCATCCACAAACCACAAGCCGTCCTTGCTATTGACCAGGCAGAAACTCCCATGCATGATCTGCATCTCGAGCTGAAGAAACTGGGCATCTTGGATCGTGTTCAACTTCAAATTGGTGATGTCCGTGATCGGGAACAAATGATTCAGACCTTGGAAGATTTCCAACCGGACATGGTTTTTCATGCCGCCGCATATAAGCATGTTCCTTTGATGGAAGCACAGCCCTGGCAGGCCTTTGAAACCAATGTCATGGGAACTCTCAATACTTTATCTGCTGCGCAACTCGCTGGATGCGAAAGGTTTGTCCTCGTTTCTACCGATAAAGCAGTCAATCCCACGAGTGTAATGGGCGCTACGAAACGACTCGCTGAGAAGGTCGTTCGCTTTCAAGCAAGTCAGCAATCGACGCTGTGCGTCATCACCCGTTTTGGGAATGTTCTAGGAAGCAACGGTTCGGTGATTCCTTTGTTCCGGCAACAAATTGAATCTGGAGGCCCCATTACCGTGACTGACTCGGAGGTTACGCGGTATTTTATGACCATTCCTGAAGCCGTATCCCTCGTTATGGAAGCTGGTGCCATGGGGACAGGCGATGATTTATTCGTTTTTGATATGGGAGAATCCATTCGGATTTTAGATCTCGCTCACAAAATGATTGCCTTGGCTGGGCTTGAAGTTGGAAGGGACATCGAAGTCGAGCTTACAGGTCTTCGTCCTGGAGAGAAGCTTCATGAAGAATTGCTAAGCACGCGGGAATCTCTCTTAGAAACGCACCATCCAAAAATATTACGCGCCCAAACTCAGGCCAACATGGTAGAGACTGACATGGCCCAATTGCACGTCCTTCTGACTCAGCGCGGTGATCATAAGGCCACATTGAATCTCCTGAGCACTTTGCTGCCAGAGTATCAACCGAACGGAACACAAGCCAACTTTACTGGGCAAGAGATCGGATCTAAAACATTTTGAATTTGGAAGAAGACCATCCTTATCTCACGATAGAGGAGCCTTCCGAGGGGCTTTTCAAAGCCAAAGGATCGAAACACTTTGGCTACATCTTCCCTCTTGCCAATGTCGATGAAGTGAAAACACATTTAGACGCACTGCGCCTGCTTCATCCTTCAGCAGGTCACCATGCCTTTGCTTATAGACTCGGCGAACAAGGCGAGCAATGGAGATCCTTTGACGATGGAGAACCCAACAATACTGCGGGACCGCCCATTTTGGGAGCGCTCCGCAGCCACAATCTAACCCACTGCATGGGCGTCGTTGTTCGGTATTTTGGAGGGACCAAATTGGGTGTCGGTGGATTGATTGAAGCCTACCGAGAGGCAGTCAACGAAGCCATTCTTCACGCAGTGGTAATCGAACAATATCCCGTGGCTGCAATGACCGTCGTTTTTCCTTATGCTCAACTGGGTCCCGTCATGTCTATGCTCAAACGCCATCAGGTCACTCCCCTTCACCCCGACTTCCAATTGACTTGTACGATGCAAATCGAATCAAGAAAAAGCACGATTCACAATTTGAAAGAAGCACTTGCACGGATTCCAGAGGTCCTTGTCACTCCCTTGGAGTGACGCGTCTTTAGACGCCCAAAACGTGAGGCAATCAGCGCTTTCGTGCAACGTAAATCATGCGTTCAGCACCTAAGCAATACCGCTGAACCAATTCTTCGCCCAGCACGTCGCCGTAATTGATCGCCTCAACTTCAAAACCAGCTTCTTCTAACCGTTCAACATACCCTTGGTAGCCGTACAATCGCAGATGGTCACTCTGCCAATACAGTCGCTCCCTTTCCCGTGGATCCACAACGGAAGAATCTTCCTCAGTCTTAGGATTGCTCATGTCAATAGGCACTTGGAAAATGCCCCATCCACCCGGCTTCATGACGCGGTAAAACTCTTGCAACGTGCGCAGGTCGTTCTCCACATGTTCGAGCAAATGGTTTCCCATGATGACATCAAAAGAAGCCTCCTCAAACGGAATGTCGTGAACATCGAAATGATGGTCAGCCCAAGGTGAATTCAAATCCGCAGTGACATAATCCAGATGCTTCATCTTTTTAAACAAGCCGAGATAACAGTACTCGGGAGCTAAATGAAGAAGCCGGGCAGGCTTTTCAAAAAAGTCCGTTTCTCTTTGCAAATAAAGCCAAAGCGTACGATGACGCTCTAAAGATAAACTGTGAGGGGCCAGAGCGTTGGGTCTGGGTTTAATCCGACCATACGGCAACATTTTTCGATACGTCTTGCCAGAAATAGGGTCTTCGAATTGGTTTCCCCGCCATATGAAAGCGATGCGCAATATGCTCCAGTGAGACAACGAATGCAGTCGATGTCGGGGAACAAATCGAGTGAGAACCGAAACTAAAAATTGAACCATATTGCATCTAAAAAAAAACCAGTAACGCCTTCGAATGAAAGCGCTACTGGTTCAAAGGTTATTAACTCTTATTGAATGATCACCTGCAGGGAACCTGCGCTCCCATTCTCACCTGTGAAAAGTGTGTAGTGTCCCGCTGCCATTTCGGACCAATCCAGTATCGCTTGACCTTGGGCCACCCCTGCATCGACTGTTCTACCAAATGAATCCATCAAACGGTAAGACATCGATGTTTGAATCGACTGGTTCCATGTCAACTGAACCATTCCGTTTGTTGGGTTTGGATAAAGATTCAATTCCAACGCTTCCAAACCGGACACACCTACCAAGGTGATGGTCACAGGCACACGATCGGACGCACAAGCCACAAATGGTGTCTGAACCACCCAATTGTAGAAAAAGTAGTAGTAGTTGTATGCATTGTTGCCTCCAGCTGTACTCTGTTGAATCGTCGCTAGGTCCCCAATCGCGTATGGATAATCTATGCCTGAACCCGGCCCATCACGCCACAATTGTGGGTCCTCATCCAACGATCGCAAACCATAGCCTTCTCCCGCAGGAACTTCCAGGTCCACAACGACCGTGTTTGCTCCGTCCGCAACTTCAACAGTTGCAGTCGAAATCACATTGCCCTCGGAATCAATAACGCCGATTTCACGTTCGCCTGCTCCTGCAGCAAATACATCCACACTGTGGATCACAATGTCTTCAGCCGCGTCAAATATCAACCAACGTATGCTGTTATCGTGGTATTGACCATCACCCTGCTCCGAGCGACCGCCTTGCGCCTCGACCATATTTCCGGCTGAACGATCTTCCACCCAATACGTTGTCATCTCCGTAATGACAGGTGTTTCGAAAGTCGGACCCACGGCCAAAGGTTCCGTTGACATTTCTGTTTCGAACCAGTGCAAATTGTCCGATGTTCCTGTCAAGACGACCGAGCCCGATTCCGTCAACTCTTGTCCTTCAACGACCGGTGCTTCGGGGGTGTCTAGCACCTCCACGACAAACATCTCGGAAATGTTCTCATTGCCACATTCATCCAACAAGGAAAGAGAGTACACTCCGGATTCCATCACGACAATGCCTTGCGTGGTTTCGTTGTTCGACCACATCCATTCTGTGCCATTCGGCCCGACAAGTTCAACAGAAGATCCTGAACAAAACGAAAGCTCTCCCAACACCATGACTTCCGGAGTTTGAGCTTCTACAACAGATACGCTAATGATTTCAGAAACAGCTGCACAGCCGTCTGCATCATAGACCGTGACACTGTAGTTACCTGCTTCAGTCACTTCTAGAGAAGAGGCATCGCCTCCGTTGGACCAATTGTAGGAAGTGAATTCACCGGCTACATCAATCACAACAGATTCTCCAGGGCAGAGATTGGTTGCGCCTGCCGCCGAAACGGAAACCGAAGTCATGCAAGGCGCTTCCAATAAGGTGTGGTATTGGTCAATCTCGGGATTGTCCAATGTTGTTACTGTTCCGCTCGGCCAGTTGATCGTCACTGTTTCAACTTCCGTGTTGTCTCCCAAACCAAACATGCATGCAAATGTGTTCACAATGCCGTAACTCTCACCCGCTCGAATTTCCCGTATTTGAGTTCCAAAGCCGCCTGTAATGATGACCGTGGCACCTACAGCATCCATATTGGAAACAATGCCTTCCAGGTCAAACGAAATCCAATGGTTGTCGTTTCCTGAATTCACCCACAAAATATCATCATTCCCGTTGTCAGGTGAGTTGTAACCGTTGCCATAACTCGCATACAAATCAGCAAAACCATCGCGATTCACATCACCCACAGCGAAGCTGTGCATGGTATCCCCTGCTGCAAAAACCGTCATTTGAGTAAACGTTCCGTCTCCATTGTTGTGGAAATAGGCGTGTAAACCTCCTCCCATCACGACATCTACAAATCCATCGTTGTCAAAATCGGTCATCTTCGCTTGCAAGACAAAGCCACTGATTTCCAAACCACAACCCACTGTGATGTCTGTGAAGTAACCGTTCCCATCGTTTTCTAACAAGGTCATGTCAGTCGAATGATTCGTCAAAAAACAGTCAAAATCACCATCGTTGTCGAAGTCTGCATAATCAACGGTCCAACTTTGTTCGTAAATCACGAGTCCCCTTTCTTCGGCAGCTTCGGTATAATTGTTATTTCCATCATTGATCCACAACTGGTTAATTCGACGAGGATCCATTGGATCACCTACAAATTGACGGCACTTAGCGATCGTTAAATCAAGATCACCGTCCTGGTCAAAATCACACCACACGGTTCCATAGTTGCCACTATGATCGTTTCCTGCATAATCCGTCAGCGCATAATCGGTCAAATCGAACAGTTCTTGGTTGTAGTCCAGAGCCGATCCATTTCCTGACCACATTCGTGACAGCGCATCATCATGACAACCGAAAACATCGAGCTGTCCATCGTTGTCAATGTCTGCGAAATTGCAAGCTTGCATGAACATGTTGCCATTGTCCAGCTGCATGTCGGAATATGACCCTACGGCGTCGATGTGTTTGATGTGCACACCGTCATACGAGCCACCAGAAAAAACGTCCTTGT
Organism: uncultured Flavobacteriales bacterium; assembly: GCA_937881575.1. Taxonomy (GTDB): domain Bacteria; phylum Bacteroidota; class Bacteroidia; order Flavobacteriales_D; family Sanyastnellaceae; genus UA16. The sequence goes on from CALGEI010000116.1 coordinate 8,712, forward strand.
GTCCGTCATTGTCGTAATCACCTATGGTCATTCCCCATTGGTTGCTATTCGAAACGCTGCCATAATCCACTTCAGTGAATGCACCGTCACCATCTTGGTACAAAACTTTCACGGTTTTTGATTGGTCCAACACCACAATGTCATCGAAGCCATCGTTGTTCATGTCCGTAAATCCCACACAGTTTCCGCTGTTGTAAGAATCGGGCAAGGACGCACTAGCGTTGGAGAAGGTCTGAGCGAAAAGCATCGTAGCAGACGCCATGGCCAGTGCAAGAGTTAGTAGTTTTTGCATTGCAATTTGGTTTCTTTTTGAATCACAGGTGCGGGAAAGTTAGTGAGGAGAGTTTGACCTTGGCCCCGTTTTGTGAAAAAAAATTCGATTTCAAACTAACAAGAGAAAAATACCTCTACTTGTTCTCTCGCTAACTTCGCACCATGACTCCAGGAGGAACTGCCGCTTTTCACACATTGGGCTGTAAGCTGAATTTCAGCGAGTCGTCGACCTTGGCCAAACAATTGCTCGATGCCGGCTTCGCGCGTGTTTCAATAGACGATGCTCCTGATGTCGTTGTGATCAACACCTGCAGCGTTACAGAACAAGCCGACGCCAAATGTCGACACGCTGTTCGCAGAGCTTTGGCTTCGAACCCCGAAGCTTTTGTTGCCGTCATTGGATGTTATGCCCAGTTGAAGCCACAAGAAATCGCCAACATTGAGGGCGTTGACCTCGTCCTCGGTGCTGAAGAGAAATTCAATTTGTTGGATCACCTGGACTCTCTTCATAAAAGAGAGGTTGGCTCGATTGAGGTCGGGCCCATCAAAGAGGTGCGGAAATTTGTTCCTGGATTTTCTAGCGGAGATCGAACCCGGACCTTTTTAAAGGTTCAAGATGGGTGCGATTATTTCTGTGCATTTTGCACCATCCCCTTGGCCCGAGGCAGATCGAGAAGCGCCAGCATTGAGGACACCTTGCTTCAAGCGCAACGGGCCGCAGAATCGGGAGCTCAAGAAATTGTGCTGACCGGAGTCAATATTGGCGATTTTGGCAAGGCCAACGGCTCCAGTTTTTTGGAACTCATTCAGGCCTTGGATGCGCATGTCCCCGTCCCGCGCTTTCGCATTAGCAGCATTGAACCCAATTTACTCACGAATGAAATCATTGACTTTGTAAGTCAGAGTCAACGCTTTCAACCTCACTTCCACATTCCACTTCAGAGTGGTTCAGATCCGATGCTTCAATCCATGCGACGACGCTATCGGACAGCTGAGTATGCGCAGCGCATTGAACGCATTCGAGAGCGCATGCCGCTTGCCTCCATCGGTGTCGATGTCATCACGGGGTTTCATGGAGAAACCGAAGAATACTTCAAGCAAACTCAAGACTTCCTCATGGGATTGCCTATCAGTTACTTGCATGTATTCACCTACTCAGAGCGTGCAAAAACAACTGCGCTGAGGCTCGACAATGTCGTACCGGTGGCGCTTAGAAAAGAGCGAACGCGACAATTGCGCATGCTATCTCTCAAGAAACAACGTGCACATTATGAATTGTTCATTGACTGCAATCGTCCCGTTTTATTCGAAGAATCTACCGAGGAAGGATTGCGGTTTGGATTCACCCCGGAATATGTTCGCGTAGCGATCGATTCGAAAGCTGTCCGAGCGAACACCATCCAATCGATTCAGCTCACAGACATCAAAGCCGCTGGGTACGTTCTCGGCCAACAAGTCCATGCAGTCTCTCCTTCAACTTAAGCCATGTATCCTACGCTCTACCACGCGATTTACGACCTCTTTGGACTCGAAATCTCCGCGCTAAAAATAGTCAACAGCTTTGGCTTCTTTGTCGCAATGGCGTTTGTAGTTGCTGCCGCTCTCTTGCGCCGAGAAATGGACCGCAAGCAAGTGTTGGGTCTATTTGAGTCCACGACCCACAAAGTGCGCGTCGGAGATCCCGTGGGATGGATGGAAATCGCAGGCCAGGGCGTGTTGGGCTTCTTGTTTGGCTGGAAATTCTTGTATTTGATCTTCAATGCGGCTGAATTGTTCAATTCTGGCATGCCCCAGGAACATTTGTTCAGCAGTGAAGGCAGTGTCTTTTGGGGACTTTTTATGGGTGCAGGGCTCGCCGGGTTGCGCTGGCGACAAGGCCAGAAAGACAAACTGGACAAACCCCGCATTGAAACAACCGAAATCCCTGCCAGCCAGCATGTTGGAGGAATCATTACTGCTGCGGCCGTTGGCGGAATCGTGGGGGCGAAACTTTTTCACTTGCTCGAATATCCAGACGAATTCATTCGCTTCTTTACCGATCCATCACTCAGCAACTTCTTGGGCGGTTTGACGATTTACGGGGGGCTGTTGATGGGAGGTCTTGCTGTTTTTCTTTACGGACGCAAGCATGGGCTGAGGTTCTTGCACCTCGCTGATGCCACCGCACCAGGATTGATGCTCGGCTATGGCATTGGACGAATCGGATGCCAAGTCAGCGGAGATGGCGACTGGGGCATTCCGAATCCCAATCCGCAGCCCACGTGGCTGCAATGGTTGCCCGAATGGACGTGGTCCTATGCATATCCCAACAATGTCAATGGTGTATACGGCCCGCGCAGCGCGGGATACACAGGCAAACTCATTGAGCCAACCGATCCCTGGCCCATCTTTGAAGGTTATGGAACCTATTTGGATCCTGCGGTTTTCCCAACTGCCTTTTACGAGACCGTCTTGGCGACGATGATTTTCGCTCTGCTTTGGTCGCTTCGCAAACGCATTCGGATTCCTGGACAACTGTTCGCTTTGTACCTCGTTTTCAATGGCTTCGAACGTTTCTGGATTGAGAAAATTCGAGTCAATGCCATCATGGAAATGGCGAACATTGCATTCACCCAAGCCGAACTGATTTCGACGCTTACTTTTTTATCCGGAGTCTTCTTGTGGTTTTGGTTCCCCCGACACAACGCACAGGTCATTCCGACGCGTTAAACTTTTGATCGGTAGCCTCGTCCTAGAGACAAGGAATGCTATGATGTCAAAGAAGATCATCCCAGATCACAACGCTTTTGAGCAGCCCGACTGGCTGGATGGAATGACCGATTCGAATCCACACATTCGATCTCAGTCTTTTGAGGGCTTCATGAATGCCTGGCAAAAGCCCATCTACTTCTACATGCGCAGGCTGCTGATGAACCACCAAGACGCCGATGATGCCAGCCAAGAAGTGATCATTCAAGTATTCAAGTCGATTGATTCTTTTCAAAAGAAATCCACGTTTTCCACGTGGCTTATCACCATTGCTTATCGCAAGGCTATGGACGCCATGCGCAAGCGAAAAACCCACGCTTGGACTTCATTGGATGCTACGAATCAAGCAGCTTTGAGTCATCTCAATGAAGATGCCTTGTTTGATGCCGATGAAGCCGAAAGACGATTGCATTCCGCGATTGCCAACTTACCTCCGCGTCAAAGACAGGTTTTCATACTTCGGTATTTTGATGAGTTGAGTTTCCGGGAAATTGCCGCCATCTCGGGGAAGACCGAAGGTGCCCTCAAAGCTTCATTCCACCATGCTGTCAAAAAGGTTCGAGCGACCGTGGTGTTGCCCCGTTAAACCCATTCGCTCCCCCAACGTCAAATCACCATGAAAGAGATGCCCCCCTCACCATTCAACGTTCCTGAAGGGTTCTTTGATGCACAAAGGCAGCGTATACTTGAAAGGCTAAAGGAGGACTCAACACCCTCATCGCGGCTCAATCAAACCCACCGAGGATCGTGGATGCGAGCAGCCGCCTTCTGGATTGGTTTGACGGGTGTCGTGATCGCCCTGCAGCAATGGAATGCTGCGACACCGTGTCAATCGTATTCCTGCTTGTTAAAACAACACGAGCCTTCTCTCGCCATCCCCGATGACATGCTGGAAGATTGGCTTGAAGATGGGACCTTATTTGACATTCTCCTTGAAGAGGTCTAGACATGAAGCCAGGAATTCCATCGAGATTTAGAGTCCAAAAATCCTAACCTAGTCCCCATGAAAAATACGTTTTTCTTCCTATGCTTCAGCATCACAGCCATAGCAGTTCAAGCGCAAAGACCTTCCAGCGCTGCGCAAATCCCAAAAGACCGGGAAGCCATGAAAGCCAAGATGGATTTGTTGCACACGGCATACCTCACAGAAGGCTTGGAATTGAGCTCATCCGAAGCAAAAGCTTTTTGGCCCGTTTGGGAGGAGGAAAAAGATGCCATGCATGCCATTCAAGACAGCATCCAGTCCATACAAAAGGCAATCAAACAGGAATCCTTAACGGTTGCTGATTCCGACGCTCTACTTCAAACATATCTACAACTTTCCATTCGGAAGGTCGAACTCATGAATGAGGAAATGCTCAAAGTATCCGAAATCCTTGGATCTCAAAGGGCAATGAGAATTCCTTCACTCGAAAGAGAGTTCCGACTGCAAATGGTGAAGACGCGGGAACAGCGCATGTCACCTGAAGACCGAAAGGCCTTGGGCAAGATGGGGCGAGCACATGAATGAATCGTCGATCAACAAACATCGGTTGACTTCGGCTCGAATTTCACGTATTGTGGTTCAAACATACCCCATTGATGCAGTAGCGGTTTCCGGAAGCCGTTGGTCCATCCGGGAATAAATGGCCAAGATGACTATCACAAGAAGCACATCGCACTTCAACGCGCACCATACCGTGAGATTGATCGAGTATTTCTTTGATTCGACTCGACTCCTGGGCTGCATCAAAGCTGGGCCATCCGCAACCAGCATCAAATTGAGCCGACGCATCAAACAGCACTGACCCGCAACCTTTGCAAGCGTAGGAGCCGTTGGACTGGGGCTCACAATACGCCGAACTGAATGGCCGCTCTGTGCCATTCTCTCGCATGACATGGTACGATTCACGGTCAAGCTTTTCCTTCCAGTCAGCTTCTGATCGCTCTTGATCCATCAATTGGACTTTGAAGAATTGGACCGATTGTAACCACCTCCTTTACTTTTTCCTCCGCCACCGCCACCATTTCCCCCGCGGTAATTCCCACCTGACTTGCCCCCTTGACCTCCCTTCCGATTTCCGCCGCCGCCGGGTCGCTTAGAGCCGCCTGGACCACGCGATCGATCGCGGGCGCCGTTGTACTCAGGCCCCTTGCCCAAACGTTCTGGAATTTCCAGTTTTGGCACCACCTTTTCAATCAATTTTTCAATCCGCATAAAACGGTGCTGGTCATCGGGATTGACCAAAGTGACCCCTTCTCCATCCTTGTCCGCTCGTGCGGTTCGGCCTATGCGGTGAACATAATCTTCTTCATTGGGAGGAACATCATAGTTCACAACCAATTCAATGCTGTCGATGTCAATGCCCCGACTCACCACATCCGTCGCTACGAGAATTGGGATCTTCCGTTGGCGAAAGGCCAACATTACTTCTTCCCGTTCACTCTGTTCCAAGTCCGAGGAAATCTTACCACATGGGATGCCGGCTTCTTTCAAAACACGAGTGATTTGCGAGACCGTACGCTTGCGGGATGTGAATACTATTCCGGAAGACACATTGCGGTCCTTTAACAAATCCACCAACACCGCATCTTTTTGATGGTCAAATAAAATGTATGCGCCTTGTTTGATCTTCTCTGCAGGCTTTGAGAGTGCCAATTTGACCGTTTCAGGGTTGTTCAGCAACTCCAAAGCCAAGGTATCGATGCGGTCAGGCATCGTGGCGCTAAACAACAGTGTCTGTCGCTCCTTGCGGCATTTTTCTGCGATGCGCATGATGTCGCCTAAGAAACCCATGTCCAGCATCCGATCGGCTTCATCCAGAATCAAGCAAGACAATTCACTGAGGTCCACATACCCCAAGTTCAAATGGGACAAGAAGCGACCAGGCGTCACGATGACAATGTCCGCTCCTTTGGTTAAAGCCTTTTTCTCCCGAGAAAAATCATGTCCTGACCCTCCACCGTATATCGCCAAACTCGTGACTTTGGCATAGTACCCAAAACCTTCTACCGCCTGATCAATTTGCATCGCCAATTCACGCGTAGGCACCACGATCAAGGCCTTCACTTTACCGTTATCAGGCGTGTCGAGGATTCGGTCTATAACAGGTAGCAAAAAAGCCGCTGTTTTTCCCGTTCCCGTCTGGGCAACTCCCATAATGTCCTTTCCTTCGAGTATGATGGGAATGGCTGCTGCTTGAATCGGCGTTGCTCCCTCAAATCCCATGGCATCCAACGCGTCTAAGACATCGGGATGCAGCGGCATTTCGTCAAACCGAACGCGCTTTTGTTGTTCTTCCACGCGTTAAAGTTAAGGATGTTGCAACCTTTCCCCCAATGCAAATGTTACACGTTCAGGTTTTGGTACATTTATGTCCGAACTTTCCAAAGTGAAAAGCGCGCAAAAAACACATCGAAACGACGTTTCTGAGTCGTTCCAAGCCAGGCGCTACTGGGCGTCTCTTCTTTTTGGGGCCGCCATGATTCTCGCGTTTCTGCCGAATACTGCCCGAGCTGCGCATGCAATGGGTGGAGAGGTGTATTATGAATACCTTGGAGGCGGTGACTTTTTGATTTCACTGATCTTCTACAGAGAGTGTTTCAATAGCAATATAGAGCCCGGGGGATGGCAAAATGGAGGGACCAACCTAGACCCTTTCATCATGTTGGGTGTTTTTGAAGGCAACGTAGAATACAACGTCTACGATGTCGCATTATCTGTTGCTTCAATCCTTCCGTTAGAAACTGTCCTTGAGAATCCTTGTGGCATCTTACCACCGGAATTGTGCATGCAGCGTTTGGAGTATTCAATCGTCGTCAATTTGCCACCTAGCACTGTTGGATACGACATCATTTTTCAACGATGTTGCCGAAACCCGGGCATAGCGAACATACCCAATCCAGGCGATGTCGGCATCACGCTCACTACGCAGATACCGCCCAATATTTCTGACGTCAATCCGAATAGCAGTCCACAGTTTCAAGTGTATCCCCCTGAAGCCATATGCACAAATTTTGATTTTTTCTTGGACCAGAGCGCGATTGACCTCGATGGAGATTCTTTAGTCTATTCGTTTTGCACCCCCTTGAATGGAGGGTCAACCAACGACCCCTCTCCAAATCCTCTTCCGGCCTCCACATTGGCCAACATCCCTTGGGGCGGAGGTTTTAGTGCTACAGATCCGATTCCTTCCTCTCCTCCTTTTGACATCGACCCGATTACAGGACAGGTCACAGGGTTCCCAACCACACCGGGGGCCTATGTCATCGGGATATGCGTTTCTGAATACCGCGATGGCGAATTGCTCAGTACTGTGATGCGTGATTTTCAGTTGAATGTTGTGATGTGCGACCCGACCATCATATCCGCGGCTCAGCCCCAAACCAATGCTCAGCTTTGCATTGGCGAAACACTTCAGTTTTCAGAAAACAGCATTGGAGCCCAGGACTTACTTTGGGATTTTGGCGTTCCCGGAACCGATACGGATGTGAGTACAGCATCGAACCCTGAATTCACCTTTCCAGACACCGGTGTCTATGAAGTTTTGTTGATTGCCAATCCCTCCTGGCCCTGTGCGGACACATCTTCTCAAGTATTTTACGTCTACGAGCCCATTGAACCCGAAATTTCAGTCACTGATTTTGTTTGTGCAGGGGACATGGAATATTTCTCCTTCTCAGCTCTCGGGGCGTTCAACGCTGCGACGGACCTCACATGGACCTTCAATGGCGGCACCCCATCCGCGTCCAATTTGACCAGTCCCGGCGGCATCCTATTCGACAATGCGAATGCCTGGGACGTCACACTCACAGCAAGCCATTTTGGTTGCAATTCGACGACAACTTTCAATTGGGTCGCACCCGCGAATCCCCAAGCGAACATTGCTGACCAAAGTTCCTTTTGCCAGGGATTCACCTTCGACTTTGAGAACCTAAGTTCCAATGCTGAATCCTGGTGGTGGGATTTTGGAGTCTTCGGTGATGCCGATCAATCAACCGAGGAGTCTCCCACATTTACCTACCCGGGAGACGGTGTTTTTACGGTTCAATTGATTGCCTCAGCTGATTACACTTGTTCGGATACCGCTTGGGCTACAGTTGAGATTTTCCCTGAAATAGACCCTTCTTTTGATCCCGTGGACCCAGAATGTTTTTCGACCAACAACTTCGCCTTGATCCCACTTGTTGACAACGAATTGGGCACCACATACAGTTGGGATTTTGGCGGTGAGACAATCAGCGCCAATATCAATGGCCCATCCGTTCAGAACCTCATTTATGCCGAACCGGGAACTTACACTGTTGCAGTAACAGCCATTGCAAACGGCTGCGAGGTTGTGGCCACAGAAGACATTTGGGTCATCCAAGACCCCCTCGTTCAATTCACGGGAGGACCGACGGTCGGTTGCCCTCCTCATCTCGTGTCTTTTTCCAATTTGAGCGAAACAGAAACAGCCACTGCGTATCTCTGGCATTTTGGGGATGGCGACACTTCCCCTTCCGCGAGTGCCAGCCATGTCTATGAAAACCCGGGAGCTTTCTCGGTCACTCTTGAAATGACCACCGGAGGATTCTGCAGTCAGGAATTGATTTTGACGCAAACCAATCTGGTCAACATTTTAGACGTGCCTCAAGCAGGATTCAATATCTCCCCCAATCAAGTCGACATTCTGAACCCGCAAGTCACATTTGAATCGTTTGCAGGCGGCGAGGTCGATTGCTTCTACAACTTTGGAGACGGCGGCAGCACAAGTGATTGCAATGGCACCTACCTCTATTCCGATGGAGGCTTGTTTGATGTCACTCAAACGGTCATCAATGCCGCTGGATGCACAAGTACCGCGCAAGGACAGGTTGCCGTCAATGGAACTGTTTTTTACGCACCAACCGCATTTTCACCCAATAACGATGGCCTCAATGACGTCTGGTTGCCATCCGCATTGGGCATAACAAGTTACTCGATGCAAATCTTCAATCGTTGGGGAGAATTGATTTGGGAAACCCATGACATTGAAGAACCTTGGCTAGGACAAGTAAGTGGAGGAGAACACTTTGCAACCGATGGATTGTACTTCTGGAATGCTTGGATGGAGGATCAGATTTTATTACCAACGACTTATTCCGGACACGTCTTGCTCATTCGTTGAATAATTGAACTCAGAATCTTTGTCAACTTACTTCGCTTCCAATATATTAGCAACGAAAGAGACAGAAAGATGAGCGATCAACCAAATAGAGAGGAACTCTTTTCTCACCCTGTTCGTGCTGGAAAACGAACCTACTTTTTTGATGTCAAGGCAACGCGTGGACAAGATTTGTACATGACGATTACCGAAAGCAAAAGACGGTTTGAAGACGACGGAAGCGTGCATTACCAAAAGCACAAAATATTCTTATATCGAGAAGACTTTGCAAACTTCGAGCACGGTTTCATAGCTGCAGTTGACAAAATCCAAGAGCTCATGGCCACTGGAAATTATCGCGACCCCATGGCAGAGCGCCTTGCAGCTGAATCACACAGTGAATCATCTCCGTCCGAATCCATTGAAGAGAAAGACAACCAAGCTTCAGAAGGTGCCTCGACGGAGGATTCTCAAGTCAGACCTTCTGACTCAGATGATATCAATTTCGACGACTTGTAAATCCCCCTTGATTGCTTAGCCCCTGCAATTCCTCAAAAAAAACTGCATCATCAGTTAATAACTTTTGAGGAGACTCCTGCGCTACGCTTGTTATATTTGAAAACCTGGGCGGGGTTTAATTGTTGGTGACAAACTTGTGATGCAATGCACGATTGTACCTGCCGACATTTCAGCCCGGAACTGAGTAGCGATAAATCGCATTTATCGTTCATAAACCAGCGTACTTGGAGCGCATCATCATCGGAAAGTTAGGACTTGACTCATGGGGAAAATTATAGCCATCGCCAATCAAAAAGGCGGAGTTGGTAAAACAACTACCGCAATTAACTTGAGCGCTTGTTTCGGCGTCTTAGAATTCAAGACGCTTTTAGTGGATGCTGACCCACAAGCCAATGCCACCTCCGGTTTGGGCTTGGATCCTTCTCTAGTGGAAGGTGGAACGTATGAAGCTTTAATTGGAACGGGGTCTGTTCGAGACAACATTGTCAATACCTCTTCCCCCAATTTAGATCTGCTTCCTGCTCGAATTGATCTCGTCGGAGCTGAGATTGAATTGATCTCAGTGGAGGAACGTGATTTCCAACTCCGGAAATCGCTCGAATCCGTGGTAGATGATTACGACTTCATCCTCATTGATTGCTCTCCAAGTTTGGGCCTCATTACGATCAACTCACTTTGTGCAGCACATTCCGTTTTGATTCCAGTTCAATGTGAATACTTCGCACTGGAAGGCCTGGGAAAATTACTGAATACCATCAAAATTGTTCAGGGCCAATTGAACAAAGCATTGGATGTTGAAGGGATTTTATTGACCATGTATGATACTCGATTGCGTCTAGCCAATCAAGTAGTTGATGAGGTGCGGACACATTTTCAAGATTTGGTTTTGCACACCATTATTCATCGCAACACGCGTCTAGGTGAGGCTCCTAGCTTCGGGGAATCCATTATCATGCATGATGCCTCATCGAAAGGATCCGTCAATTACCTCAACTTAGCTCGAGAGATTCTTCAAAGAAACAAGTTGACGCAATTGTCAGACGAGGCCAAGTACATTCCCGTTTCAAACAATTAATATGTCGAAAAGGCAAGTATTGGGACGAGGCCTTGGAGCACTCTTGGATGGTGCGTCATCGATGCCCGCGGGCAACACGAATCCAAGCAAGACCGTCTCTCCCCCCATTATTGGCAATATGGCAGGCTCCATTGCCCTCCTAACCATTGGGCAGATTGAAGCCAATCCGGAACAGCCTCGGAAAGATTTCGATCAAGATGGATTGCAAGAATTGGCTCAAAGCATTCGCGAATTGGGCATTATTCAGCCGATCACCGTGCACCGCGTGCGGGCCAATAAATATCAAATCATCAGTGGTGAACGTCGATTCCGAGCTGCGCAAATAGCAGATTTGGACGCGGTGCCCGCATACATCCGAGAAGCCGACGACCAGACGCTCCTGGAGATGGCCTTGGTCGAGAACATCCAACGTGAAGACTTGCATGCCATCGAAGTCGCCATTTCGTTTCAGCGCCTCATCGAAGAATGCAAGCTGACCCATGAAGCGCTAGGGCTTCGGTTGGGTAAAAACCGAACGACGATTACCAATTACTTGCGACTGCTCCAGTTGCCCTGGGAAATCCAAGTTGCTGTGCGCAACAAAACCATTTCAATGGGACACGCAAGAGCGCTTGTTTCCATTGATGACAGCACCTGGCAGGAAGAGGTGTTCCTGCGCATTCAAGCTGAAGGCTTATCCGTCAGAAATACCGAAGAGCTCGCTCAAGCTCGTAAACACAAGTCTATTTCATCCAAACGACGAACGGCCCTCTCATTTGACCAACAAAAAGTGCAAGCAGACCTCCGGCTCAAGTTTGGAAAGAAGGTCGTACTGCGATCCCTCACCGAAGGCGCTGGAAAAATTGAAATCCCGTTTAACTCCACAGACGATTTGGACGAACTATTGCGTTCATTGGACCTCTAACCATTTCTCATGTTCATGGATTCCTTGATTCTCCCAATCATTCGAAGAGGGTTTCTGCTCCTATCGATTTGCTGGGCTTTTCATGCCAATTCACAGGACACACTGCCTCTCTCTGAGGCGAGCCAACGGATTCAGCGTACCACACGCATGGCACTTCTCATTCCTGGAGCGGGCCAAATCAGAAACAAGAAATACTGGAAAGCACCTCTTGTTTGGGGAGGCATCGGCTACTGCATTTGGGCCATCGATTTCAATCAGGAGCAATTGAATCTATGCAGGAATTGCATTATCGCCTCCAGCAACGAAGAGCCCCGTCCACTATCATGCTTGGATGCAACTGAATCACAATGGCGACAGCTAGAGACGGAATATCAAAAGCAACGAGACCTCTCATACTTGGCATTGCTTGGAGCCCATTTGTTGAGCGTACTCGACGCACATGTCGATGCGAATCTGATGTCCTTTGACGTTGGTGAAGACCTCTCTTTGCACTTAACCCCCATTTCTTTCGATTCTTCCATCCGGCCATCATCTTTTGGACTCAAATTGCACTGGTCTTTAGGCGCTGCTGCATCCCATTCCCATTCGAGTCATTCAATTAGCGTTCGTTCTAACAAACAACCGCTTTGATTCACTTTCAATTCTCATGAACTTACTTCCCTGGATTTTACTGGCCTTACTCATCATAGAACACTCCATTTTTCTTCCGAGCTTATTTAAACGAGCTGGGCAAGTCGGTTGGCATGGCGCTGTTCCAGGTCTAAATTATTGGACCTGGCTCAAGGTTATTGAAAGGCCTTGGTATTGGATTTTCATGTTGCTCGTTCCGGGGATTAACTTGGCCATGTTGGTCATCATGCAGGTTGAAATAGGAATCGCGTTCAATCAACGATCAATGGCGGAACAATGGAAAATTGGCGCATTGCCCTGGTTGTTTTTGCCCATCCTCTCCAAGTCCGAACAAGCACATGCCGGGCCTCGAGACTGGACCAAGAAGAAGAAGTCCGTTGGTCGGGATTGGGGGGAATCCATCCTCTGGGCACTGATCGTTGCCACCGTCGTTCGAACATTTTTCTTCGAAGCCTTTACCATTCCGACCGCTTCGATGGAAGGCAGCATGCTCGTTGGTGACTACTTGTACGTGAGCAAGACTTCCTATGGAGCCAAAATTCCGCAGACGCCTGTGGCTGTTCCGTTGATCCACAACGCCCTGCCCGGCACGCTGACACCAAGCTACAACTCCTGGTTTTCGTTGCCCTATACACGACTTCCAGGATGGCGAGACATTGAACGCTACGACGCCGTGGTTTTCAATTTCCCCCATGGAGACAGCATAGTGGTGGACCCGCAATTGGTGGGCCACGACTACTACGGCATCTTGCGAAGAGAGGCCATAACTCAGTGCCAAGGCGACCTTGATTTATTTGAATCCAATCGTGAAGGCTACCTCAATTTGGCCCGTGAATCCTTGACGAAAAAGCATGGCATTTCCAGCAGACCCCTAGACAAGCAAGAGAATTACGTCAAGCGCTGTGTCGCATTGCCCGGTGAAACACTCGAAGTCAAAGAAGGCCTCATTCACATCAACGGCGAGGCCCTTGTACCACCCGATGGTGTCCAATTCGAATACCGCGCTCTCTTTAAATCTCAACTTGATGCCCGTCGTGCCTTCAAGGGGTTGGGCTTGACCAATGTAGATTTAGGTTCAGCTCGAATGGAAGGCGATCAAATCGAGGTCATTTTGGCCTTGACAGAATCAGAAAGAGTCTTGCTGAAAAACGGTTCGCTCGCACAGTCTATAGAACGAATGGATGTGCGCGGTCGCCGTGGGTCCATGGAAATGTTTCCAAACGTCCGATCGGCAGAGTTCAATCAATGGGACCCCGATAACGTCGGCCCCATCCTCCTTCCAAATGAAGGACTCACTGTTGAGCTGAACCAACGCAATTTGGACTTGTACCGCCGTGTCATTTCAGTCTATGAAGGACATGACTTGCAAGAAACCCCCGACGTGGTTCGGATTGACGGCGCAGAAGTGACCCACTATACGTTTGAACAGGATTACTACTGGATGATGGGAGACAACCGACATCGTTCAGCGGATTCGCGCATGTGGGGCTTTGTACCAGCCAATCACGTGGTCGGACGAGCCTCGTTCATTTGGTTTTCAAAGCAAAATGAAGCGCAACACGGAGAAAGCAAAATTCGATGGGATCGCATGTTCAAGTCAGTGAAGTGAACGCCATCCTGCCGCTCTGTCCTTTTCCTCCGCTTCATTGGTGGTTTTTAGCGCAAGAACATCACGGGGGCAGTAGCATTCTGTCGACCAACGAGCCCTTTGTAAAGCAAACATTTCGCAACAGACTTCAGTTGGTTCAAGCAGGAGGAGCCTTGAATGTATCCTTCCCGATCAAAAAAAGCGAATCGGCATCGAATGCCCGGATGAAGGACGCCCTGCTCTCCTCGCATGTCAGTCCCAAATCTTCGTGGCGTAGCATTCAAACAGCCTATGGCGCAGCGCCTTTTTATGAGCATTTCGCTCCCGAATTGGAAGCGCTATGGCACGAACACCTTCCTCGAGTCAATGACGATGTTCGAAGGTTATCCGACTGGAGTCTCACAGCACTGCAATGGATGGCTACAACCTGCCAATGGCAAATGCCCAATCTCTCGGATGCCCCCATTGATTTTCAAGACCAACTTGACCTCAGAGAACGCAACGCGCTTCGAGGAAATGCATGGACTTTCAATCGTTACACCCAGCTTTATGAGGATCGACAACCTTTTTTAGGTGGGCTGTCTGCGCTCGACGCACTCTTCATACTTGGTCCACATGAATTAAAGGGGCGTTTGGGGGAATTGGTGCAACAACCGCAACAGGTTGATTAAATTCGCCGCATGAATGCAACGAATGACTCCTTGAATCAGACTTCCCTTTACGAGAATCACCTCCGGTTGGGCGCGAAAATGGTCGCTTTTACGGGATTTGAAATGCCTGTATCGTATGCTGGATTGACGGAAGAACACCACGCAGTGCGCAATGCTTGCGGTGTTTTCGATGTATCCCACATGGGAGAATTTCGCTTGCGAGGCACCGAAGCCCTGCAACTCATTCAATGGATTACGAGCAATGATGCCGCAACGCTTGCCCCAGGACAAGTTCAATACAGCTGCATGCCCAATGGACGAGGCGGGATTGTAGATGACTTGCTCGTTTACTGTGTCTCGACCGAAGAGTATATGCTCGTCGTGAACGCCTCGAATCGCACCAAAGACTGGAACTGGATCACCTCGCAAAATCGATGGGACGTCACCCTTGATGACGAGTCCGACCTTTGGTCTTTGATTGCGGTGCAAGGACCCGAAGCTGCCGCGTTGTTGCAGCCCTTCAGTGACCTCCCTGGATTGCAGGAAATGAAGTACTACACGTTCTCTCATGGCCACGTTTTCGGTCAGCATGCCATCATCAGCGCAACAGGCTACACAGGTGCAGGAGGGTTTGAATTGTATGTACGAAACGAATCCGCTGCAGAAGTCTGGGAAGGCCTGCTTGCAGCAGGAGCAACTCCTTGTGGATTGGGCGCACGAGATACTTTGCGATTGGAAGCTGGTTTTTGTTTGTATGGCAATGACATCGACGAAACCACTTCTCCCATCGAGGCCGGTCTCGGGTGGATTACCAAGTTCTCCAATGATTTTGTCGACCGAGATTTTCTAGAAGCGCAGAAGAAGGACGGCACAGCGCTTATTTTCAGAGGATTCAAGATGCTGGAGCGCGGTATTCCAAGACAAGGCTATCCCATTGAAAACACTGCCGGAGAAACCATCGGCAGAATCACCAGTGGCACCCAATCGCCAACCCTTGGAATGGGCATCGCCATGGGATATATCGACCGGGAATCCGGCAAACTGGGGAAAGAAGTCCATATTCGCATTCGAAAAAACGCCGTCCCCGCTGTTGTGGTCCGACCTGGATTTCTGCCGAAAAAATAAGAAGCAACATCCTTGTTGTACCTTCGTGATTTACAAGTAAATACTCTCTGAGAAGCCAATGAATTGATGGGTTCATTCATTTGATTTTTCGCCAAAACACTCACCGTTCATGTCTGCAAAGTGCCGCGTAGAAATTTGTTTTTCACCCGCAGAATATGCCCTCTACCAAGAGAATTTTGAATTGGTCGTTGTCATTGATGTCCTTCGAGCGACCTCCGCAATTTGCACTGCACTTGAATATGGCGTTGAACGAATCAAGCCCGTTGCCTCAGTCGATGAAGCTCGAGATTGGATGAAGAAAGGATTCATCGCTGCTGCAGAACGCAATGGCGAAATCGTGGAAGGCTTTGAGTTGGGCAATAGCCCACTTGCTTACATCGAACGAGCGGAGGAGTTTTTGGGAAAGACCATCGTTTTGACTACCACCAATGGAACCAAGGCCATTGACATTGCCAAAGACAAGCATACGGTCGTAATCGGCGCATTGAACAACTTAGATGCTCTTACAAGTTGGCTCATTGAACGCCAAGAAGATGTTCTTATTCTAGCATCCGGGTGGAAAGACAAATTCAACCTAGAGGACACAATTTGCGCCGGAGCCATCGCCGATGTTTTGATTGAATCTGGAGATTTTGCTGCCGACGAAGACAGCACAGTGGCCTCTAAATTCATATACCGATCTGCGCGAGACAACATGTTCGCGTTTCTCAAAGCATCATCTCATCGTCGTAGATTGCGCAAGCTGAATCTGAATGAAGATGTGAAGTACTGCCTGACGCCGAACAACTTGACTACCATCCCTTTTTTAAAAGATGGATATTTGGTCAAGCTGATTGACCGTGAAATACCGATTTCATAGCCCTACGAATTCAGGGCTTTCTTTTTGTATCGCCTGTTTGTGGTTGCTCTTATGTGGCTGGGGGTTTTCTTCGCATCGATGCATTCACGATGCCGCTATCCAGGCACTTCCGGAACCCCTGCACGCCTATTTTAAAGACAACCGCTCTTGGCTCGTAGCTCACGCGGTCGATGCCGATTTGCGAAAACATGCTGTCGTCGGCGAACCTGAGAAGCATTTCATCGACTTGGATCTCTATGGATTTCATTTGGACAGCCTAAGGAGTTGTTTTCCAAGAGATCGAAAAGATGCAATATCCACATTTGGCGATTCCATGCTCACCGCAAATGGAACAGGCCCTTGGAATGCCATCGACACCTACTATCGATTGGTTGATGCCTTTTCCGAAATGAACCAACCGAAGATTTTGCGTTACGCTTCGGACCTGGGACACTACGTGGCCGACCTGCATGTTCCTTTGCACACGACCTCGAACTACAATGGAGCACAAACGGGGCAACAAGGCATCCACTCCTTGTGGGAAACTCAGCTACCAGAGCAGTTCATCGAATCTTATAACCTCACTTCAGGTGTCCACCCCAACTTACCAAAGGCGCATTATTTGAAAACTCCCCACGATTGCATTTGGCAGGCTACTTTCGACAGCCATCATGCAGTGGACAGCGTGTTGTACTTTGAAGACATGTTGAGTCGAGAATTGGGCAACACATTGACCCACGCTTATATTGAACGCGGAAGAACGCAACAGCGCATGCGTTCACGAGAATTTACCACCCAATATCACCAAGCTTTGAATGGTCAAGTTGAACGCCGCATGCAGCGTTCCATTCACTCTTTGAGCAGTTTGTGGTACTCAGCTTGGGTCAATGCAGGCCAACCGAATCTGCCTCGTTCGAATTTAGTCCAGGACTCGAGGCGCATAGAGCGTTTCTTCAATTGGATTTTTTGATGGATATCCTACTGCTAGACCCTTTTCACACAGGATCCCATGCTCATTGGTCTTCCGAACTGACCACGGGTCTGAATCAAAGAGGTCAATTACACATTGAACTGCGCACAATGAAGGGAAAGCATTGGAAATGGCGCATGCTCGGAAGCGCCTCGGCATTCGCTTCCACAATACGCAAGAGCGACCCCCTACCTGATGCTATTTTGACCACTGATATGATGGACGTTTCTGCACTTCGAGGTCAATTGCCATCCCAATGGAGAACAATAAAAATCATCCAATACTTCCATGAAAACCAACTCACATACCCCTGGAGCCCAACGGATCCGGATGCACGTGATGGGGCCAATCGAATTTATGGATTTCTGAACATCCAGTCTGCACTTGCTGCCGATGCCATCTGGTTCAATTCCCGTCATCACAAAGAGCAGTTCCTTCTTGCCGTGCGACTCTTTCTAGCAGCAATGCCTGATTTCAAACTTCCCCATGCAATTGAAACCATCGAGAACAAAAGCACGGTCATTCCGATAGGAATCCACGACATGCCCCATCCCGATCTGCAACGGCTTATGACTCGTCCTGTTTCCGAACCTCCCGTTTTGCTATGGAATCATCGGTGGGAATATGACAAAGGACCTGATAGGTTCCACGACACCTTAAAAGCCCTGCAACGAGACAACTTTCATTTTCAATTGGTCTTACTTGGACAAATGTTCGAAAGGATGCCACCAGCGTATAAAGCAATTCAAGAATCATTCAATCATGTGATTCTGCACAGTGGTTGGGTCGAAGATCCATCTGAATATCAAACATGGCTTTCTAAGTGTGACTTCCTCATCCATGAGCCGCGCCAAGAATATTTTGGGATTAGTGTTCTAGAAGCCATGCAAAGCGGTGTTGCCCCCATCGTATCCAAAGGTCATGCGTACGACAATTGGATGCCTGATCCCTTTCTGCGTCAACC
>CALGEI010000117.1 GCA_937881575.1 uncultured Flavobacteriales bacterium
ATGAATTTCTATGGTTACAGTTAATGAAAATGCGCGCGATCAAGTGCGAAAATTGTTACAAGAGGAAGGCCGTCCTGAGGGCAGTTTTTTGCGCGTGGGCGTGAAAGGAGGTGGGTGTTCCGGGTTGATGTATGAGATGGATTTTGATCATCTTATGGTGGAGGGTGATCAGGTGTTCGAAGACAATGAAGTGAAGATTGTGGTGGACCGCAAGAGCTTCTTGTACTTGGTGGGGACAGAATTGCAATACAGCGGTGGCTTGAACGGGAAGGGATTCGTGTTTCACAATCCCAACGCCAATCGAACATGTGGGTGCGGAGAGAGTTTCTCTCTGTAGACGTTCTTAATGAATTGGATGCAACATGGCATACGACGGGAAAGACAAAGTATTGGAGGAGGTGACGGCCAAAGCGTACGAATTTGGTTTCACAACAGACATAGAATCGGACAAAGCGCCTCCCGGCCTGAGCGAGGAGATTATCCGGCTCATTTCGGCCAAAAAAAACGAGCCTGAGTGGCTGTTGAAATGGCGGTTGGATGCCTATGCTGTGTGGAAGGAAATGGAGGAGCCGGAATGGCCTCACCTGAATTACACCCAGCCGGATTACCAAGCGATTAGCTACTACTCCGCTCCAAAACAAAAGAAGGTACTGGGTTCTTTGGATGAGGTGGATCCGGAATTGTTGCGGACCATGGAGAAGTTGGGCATTTCGCTCGAAGAGCAGAAACGACTTTCTGGTGTGGCGGTTGATTTTGTGATGGACTCAGTCTCGGTAGCCACTTCGTTCAAAGCGAAATTGGGAGAGCTGGGGATCATCTTCTGTTCATTGGGAGAGGCAGTTCAGGAGCACCCGGAGTTGGTGAAGAAATACCTCGGCTCCATTGTTCCGGTAAAAGACAACTTTTTTGCGGCGCTGAACAGTGCAGTTTTCACGGACGGTTCATTCTGCTACATCCCCAAAGGAGTCCGTTGTCCAATGGAATTGAGCACGTACTTTCGGATCAACGAGTCGGGAACAGGTCAGTTTGAGCGCACCCTATTGGTAGCGGACAAGGGCAGTTATGTGAGTTATCTCGAGGGATGTACAGCCCCACAGCGGGATGAGAATCAACTGCACGCAGCGGTCGTCGAGTTGATTGCATTGGACGAAGCGGAGATCAAGTACAGCACGGTGCAAAACTGGTATCCCGGTGACGCTGAAGGCAAAGGTGGAGTCTACAACTTCGTGACGAAACGAGGCATTTGCCATGAACGTTCCAAGATCAGTTGGACTCAAGTTGAAACGGGGAGTGCGGTGACTTGGAAATACCCAAGCTGCATTTTGAAAGGCGACCACAGCATCGGAGAGTTTTATAGCGTGGCAGTCACCAACAACGCCCAGCAAGCCGATACGGGAACCAAAATGATCCATTTGGGTCGCAACACCCA
>CALGEI010000118.1 GCA_937881575.1 uncultured Flavobacteriales bacterium
GCCGATCCGCTGTCGATTGACTCCATCAGCAACCTTCTGGGGAATTACATCTACTACCGGGTCGAGGCGGAGTCCTATTACATTCGGGAAGCGACCTTGGATGAGGTCAATGACTGGTACGAAGCCATCCGCCCATCCGAGCCCCAAATCCCCGTGAGGGACTTGAGCATCACCGAAATCATGCCCCTGGACGACATTGGGTTTGACATGTCCTCCGCATTTGGCGCCAAATGTGCCAACGTCGGGACGATGAGGACGTTCGATTTCCCGGAAAACACCATACCCGATGGCTTCGGAATCCCCTTCTATTTCTACGACGAATTCATGCAATACAATGACTTCTATGAAGAAGCAGAGGTCATGATCAACAACCCGTCCTTCATCAATGACATTGATTTTCGTGAGGACCGTTTGCGCGATTTCCGAGACGACATCAAAGACGCCCCCATGCCCGCGTGGATGTTGGAAGCTTTGCAAGAAATGCACGATTCCTTCCCTGCATTGACAGCTGTGCGGTGCCGATCGAGCACGAACAACGAAGATTTACCCGGTTTTAGCGGCGCTGGGCTGTATACCTCCAAGACCCAATACCCCGAGGAAGGCCACATCTCCAAGTCCATCAAGCAGGTGTATGCGAGCATGTGGAATTTCAGAGCGTATGAAGAACGTGATTTTTACCGCGTCGATCATTTCGTAGCCGCCATGGGCGTCTTGTGCCACCCCAACTTCTTAGAGGAACAATCCAATGGGGTAGGAATCAGCATCGATCCCATTTATAACACCGAAGGAACCTATTACTTGAACAGCCAAGTGGGCGAGTCCCTGATTACAAACCCTGACCCCAACGCCGTTCCTGAAGAGATCCTCCTCTATGAAGATGCGACCATCGGGGCTGGCTATGCCGTGCTGAGGCTGTCCAATCTCGTTGAACCTGGAGAACTTGTCATGGACATCGAATACCTCGACCTGTTGAGGGAATACCTCGGGGTCATCCATGACGAGTTTGCTACGCTCTACGGGGTGGAAGGCATCGAAGGCTTCGGGATGGACATCGAATTCAAAGTCACGGCCCAAGATCAATTGGTGATCAAGCAGGCAAGGCCCTGGGTGTCATTCTGGTCAGGCATCAAGGCCGACAACGATTTGGCCGTGGAGGACCTCATCAATCCCCAAGCATCGTCCATCTTGGGAACGGAAGAAATGGTCACCTTACGCGTCGCCAACACCGGATTGAACGACATGAGCGATTTCGACCTCTCCTTGCTGGTAGACGGCGAATTGATGGAAACCATGACCATCACGGATGTCATTGCGCCTTTCAGCGATGCTGAATTCCAGTTCACCATACCGCAAGATTTCTCCACCCCGGGCGACTACCTCATCACCGGCATCGTTTCTGACCCGGAGGACGGATACGGAAACAACGACACGCTCGATTTCGTTGTCACCAATATCCACGCTCTTGACGCATCGATCACACTGGGGCAGGTCTACTCGACGTGCGACGGCCAACTCGGTGTCAGTGTCATACTTTCCAATCATGGCGAACAGACCCTTGATGTCGTGGAAATCTTAGTGGTCGTCAATGGAGACGTCGTGGAAGTCTTGGAAGAAACGGTGGACCTTGAATCCCAAGAACAGAGCCTTCTTTCCATCTCGATTGAAGACAATTTGTTGCCAGCCAACAACACCATTGAGTTGGCTCTCATCACCGTTAATGACGAAACGGATGGCGATGCGAGCAACAATGCGGTGTCGACAAGCGCCGATTTGGAGTTGGATTTTGACACCATTACGCTCTCTTTCCTCGCGGACAATTATCCTCAAGAGACCTCTTGGAAAATGGTCGATGTTGGATCCGGACAGATCCTATCTTCCGGGGATTTGGGCTCAGGAACCAACGAATACTCAGAAGAAATCTGCGTCAACTCCAACGCATGCCTCACCCTCTATGTCTTTGATTCCTATGGCGACGGCATGTGCTGCGGCTATGGAGAGGGGAATTTCCAAGTCTCGAATTCCTCGGGCGAAACCATCGTTTTCAACGATGGTGATTTCAATAGTGAGGCCGTTGAATCTTTTTGCATGGGAGACACGGGATGTGACATCGCAGCAACCGTCAACGTAGAACATGCCACATCATCGTCTGCAAACGACGGAATCATCGTCATCAACACCGCTTCAACTGCGGACAACTTCGAGTTCAGCATCGATGGTGGTCAGTCATTCGGCGATTCCAACACATTCAGCGACCTCAGCGTAGGAGCATACGATGTGGTTGTACAAAACGAAGCCGGAACATGCACCTATGCAGAAACCGTTTTTGTGGACGTGTGTGATTTCACAGATTTAGACGTCACGGTCATCCACCCCACTTCCGTATTGACGACGGATGGCTCGATTGTGATTCTGCCGATTTCAGCCGAAGGTTCCTACCAATACAGCATTGACGGAGGCCAAAACTTTGTTGCGTCTGGTACATTCATGAACCTACCGGTTGGTGAATACAATGTCGAGGTGATGGACAACCTCAGTGCATGCGTCTATGCATTCGAACGTCTGCTGATGGCGATTGGCGTCAATCATGTTGACGACGCTGTTGTCGACGACACCTTGATCAAGATTTATCCCAACCCCACAAGCGATCAATTCAACATTGAAATCGAATCTTCGGGCACATGGGATGAGCCTTTGCAAATCATGGTATTGGATCGATTGGGCCGGGTCCTCGAAACGAGTAGCATACCGAACGGCGGTACCAGAAAGACGATTTCGCTCAATGGCTATGCTCCCGGCACATACTTCGTCAAATGCTTTACTCAGACATTTGAACAGAACTTCAAGGTGATCAAAGTGTAACACCGCTGCCGATCAGCCTAGAAGTTGAGTTCTTTTAAAATCCCTGCACCGGAAACGGCTGCGGGGATTTTTATGTGCTAACGTCCCGCGCAGTCAAAGGCGGTATGGAAAACATGGAGCTGCTTGTCATTTTTTGAAATGACCACCTGGTACACCCGGTTGTAAATCGATTCATCGAAGGCCCCGATTTCTTCTCCCACCAAGAGACCTGCGAGCACCCCTGTTGTGTTGCTGTGACCAACGACCAATGCGTCTTGTCCGTTCCGCAACAATTGCTCCGCCATCTCCTCCAGTGCCTGCGTAGAATACGATTGAATGGACAAACCCTGGGCACGCGCTGTGGGCACGGCCGTACTCTGGGTTCGTTTGTAATCTGTGCTGTACACCACATCAAGAGGCACCGCTTCAAAAAAAGCACTCAGACTTTCTGACCTCTGAATACCACACGCAGTGAGCGGTGGATCATTGGTGTCAGACTGTTTTTCGGCATGCCGGACCAAGTAAATGGTGAATAGCTCGGGGCTCTCCTGGGCACCCGCATGCATTCGAATCCCGGCCATGAATAGCAGCATCGCTGCGCATGTGACAAGGGTGCGGATCCCGGTATGATTGGTTTTTATCGGCATAGCTTACGTTCAATGGCATCGCCCGCAATGCAATGGTTCATTGCGAGGGCGAAATGCTGTGCGCTCAAGTTAAAGCTGAAACAATTCAATTAGAAGAAATAGCCCGGATCCAGGAGGAACATCGAGCTCATCGTACTGGAAGACCCTATCGACTCCAGAAACATAGATTAAGCACTGCGTCGCTACATTCGCTTTATGAATTTTCGACTTTCTACCCTGGGGTTCTTGGTCTTGATTGCGGCATCGAGTTCTGCGCAAAACATGGCTCAAGTGGATCTTCAAGCCCTATTAGAATTGAGCGCTCTTGTTGCGGAAAATGACGACACCAAAAGCCTTTTGCAAGCGACTAGAGCATACCCCGTAGCTGAAGTCCAAGGTCAGGCCACCGTGGGTTTCTTGGGACGATTGACTCCTGGAGTTTCGGAATCCGAATGGCGCGCTTGGGCGGCGGCTGAAGAAGCGGTGACCGCAGGGGCATGCCGACAAGGAATCGCGTCGTTTCGAGTGGATGCCTACGCGCTCGACGCGCTCTGGCAAACGCCCATGGACCTTGTAGAACTCGCCTCTCGAGCGGTCCCCGATGTCAACAAAGCCCGCTACGGAACGCGCGTAGACAGCGTGCATGCCGGATTCAACCTTCCGCAACCGTATCATGGCGAAGGCGTGCTCATCGGCGTGCTCGATTGGGGGTTCGATTACACGCATCCGATGTTTCGCGATACGACCCTCTCAACCTCGCGAATCCGCGCGGTGTGGGACCAATACCGGCAAGCTGGGCCAACGCCCGGTGATTATGGGTACGGTACCGTCGCAGAATCCCCATTTGATATCCAATTGTTGGGAAGCGACACCTCCAACGTTTACGGCTATTCTACACATGGAACCCATGTAGCTGGGATTGCAGGGGGCAGTGGCGCTGGGATTGGACTGAAGGGCATGGCGCCTGCGGCCGAATTCTTGTTCGCCACATTGATGGTGGATGAGTCCTCCGCTTTGGATGCCTATGAATGGATGCAAAGCGTCGCGGAAGCGGACGGGAAGCGGTTGGTCATCAACAACAGCTGGGGCTTGCCACAATGGGGAACGCCTGACGGCAGTGGGCTGAGCAACCAATTCATCGATGCCCTGTCCGACGAAGGAGTCGTTTTTGTGAGTTCCAATGGCAACAATGGCGACGTGGACTTCCACCTTGACCACACGTTTGAAGCGCCCGGTGACACCATCCGTTCCCGCGTTAAGTTTTACCCGCTGACTTCCAATCCCAACGCCTGGGGCCAAAACCTCACGCTGTGGGGCGAGGTGGGTGAGTCGTTTGAAATGGGATTCCAGCTGACCGTTGGCTTATCCACGGTTGTAGGCGAAAGCCCGATGTACAACACTTCCGACGGACCCTTGATGCTGGACACTTTTGTAGTGGTCAACAATGACACCATCGTTTATGACGTGGTATTGGAGCCGTCGCACCCGGCCAACGGCCGACCGTTCATGCAGATGCGCATCCACAAAGGGAGCGCCAACGTCGCGGTCTTAATGCGAGTAACCGGTGAAAGCGGTCGTGTGCATGCCTGGAATCACACGCACCTGACCAATGATGTGGGCAACTGGGGGCAGGACTTCCAAGCCGCTCAATCGGGTTGGCTTGGTGGCGATCCGTACTACGGCATCCAACAACCCGCTTGTGGCCACAGCGTCATCGCCGTGGGGGCTTACGCCTCGGAATACCTGAACCCCGTGGGAACGGAAGTAGGCGGCACATTGGCCAATTTTTCCACCTACGGCCCAACCCTGGACGAACGGCTCAAACCCAATGTTTCCGGTCCGGGCGTCAGTGTCGAGTCTTCCTTGAGCTCCTTCCGCGATATCGGTTACAGCATCACCAACACGGTTGAGTTCGATGGGACGGAATACGATTTTGCACGGCTCTCTGGCACGAGCATGAGTGGTCCTGCTGTGGCGGGCGTGGTGGCATTGATGTTGGAAGCCAACCCTCAGCTGACACCGGCTGACATTCGTTCCATCTTGGAATCGACCGCCCGCGAGGACGAAGACACGGGGACACTGCCCGTTGCCGGAGACGATGTTTGGGGACATGGCAAGGTGACCGCTTCACGAGCCGTCCTCGCTTCTTTAACATGGAACTCCAGTTTGGGTGCTTCGAGCCTATCGGTCGAACAACCCACTGTCTACCCCAACCCTGTACGAGAACGCCTCTGGTTTTCTGGACTGCCTCGTGGCGAATCAACGTGGGAGATCTTTGACATTCACGGCCGATCATGCCAGTCCGGCCGTACGCTTGAGCTCACTTCCATTGATGTTTCGGGACTGCAACCCGGCTTTTACATCATTCAGGTTCAAAGCTCGAGTTCTTTGCATGGATTCACGTTCCTCAAGCAAATCTGATCAATCCCTGATCACATTGAGGCTGCCGTTTTGAAGTGCCCCTCATCGTAAGGGGTTATTTGAAAATACGCTTTCATTTGGTCTATTCACACGGAGTTGGCCCTCGTATTGATACCACCGGTCAATAAACCTTGTAACGAGGCGACGCAGGACGAATCAACGCCTTGATAATCTCACTCCACGGAAGCCTGTCTTCAAAAATTGGAATTACAAGACTGATTCTGTAACCATCAGTTGAGTCTTTCCGTACTTACGAGTTGAGTAGCTCGGCGCAACGCCTAATTGAAGTTCCATGAAGCCGATCGAATCAGCAGACCTGTCTACCCGCGCAAACTACTTTGAGTTTGCCCTTCGCAAAGCCAGCAGAGGAGCAACCGATATTTACGCCTCCTTTCAACCTTTTAATGAGGCTACTCGGGCGCTCCATGCTCTTTTTCCCACACTGAAGAAACAACCTATTGAAAGCATTCTCGTGTTGTGGGACCGCTCGGGATACTTGGCTAATTTGATGCAAGCCTTATTTCCCGAAGCCCGCATTGAGGTCACTTGGGACAAAGAAACGGATGTGCTTGGCAGGACGGGTTATGCTGTTTGGATGGCAGAGAAACCTGGACCAAGACCTTGGATTTGTGACCATACCCAAAAACTACCCTTCGAACAAGATGACTTCGACCTAGTGGTCGCTCTTGACGTCCTTCACCACGTTGAGTGGCCTAAATTCCTGAATGAATTGGACCGTGTTATGAAACCGAATGGAGCGGCCATTTTTCCTCACATTCACATGGCGAACTCTCAACCGGACCCATTCTTTGAACGCGGTGGCACATACCGAATGGGAAGTACGTACCAAGAAGGACTTGAAAAACACTCGAATAGCCGTTCAGGATGGGTACACAGTGAACCTGCTTTGTTCAAAGCCTCGTTTGAAGTGCCCCATAGACTGGTATCATGCCCTGACCATACCGACTATAACGGCTTGGCTGCATGGGTACCTCCTTCCTGGCTCGATCGAGAAGGAGGGCTCCTAGTTGGCGCTTGGGAAAATGACGATTTGTCACGTTGCCGGGGGTTCTTGAACCCATTGGTTGAATTCCGATTGTCTCACTCCGAGACCCGAATCAATCCCGAACACCAACACGGTTTCGTTCAATATATGTTCGACCGTCATCCCGTCTACGAAACGTATTTGCGTCCTTGCGACAACATGCAGCTTACCGACGTTCAAGTCAGGCTGCTACACTGCCTCGAAACAGGCAGCTCCATTGGGGAGTTCCAAAATAAATTGGGGATTTCATTGGAGGAATTGAAACTCGCTGTGACTCCATTGACCTCCACAGGGGCCTTATTGCTTGCACCATTTTCTGCCAATGCCCATGCCATGCAGACCTTCGTGGGTACCAATAAATTGATTCTTCAAACAGATCAATGTACGCTACCATACTTAATGGCCATGCGCGCTGCAAAAGCATCTGCTTCCGCCCTCGTACATGACGAGCAATCCCTGTCCACAGAAGAAGCATTAGAGTTGGTGGACGTCTTCGCAAACCGCTTGTTGCAGGAAGGCGTGAAACCAGGAGACCAAGTGTTGTGTCAGTTGCCCCCAAGTTGGGAGTGCTGTATTTTGGGGTGGAGCGTCATGACAATGGGGGCCGTGTTGGTTCCATTCGAACCAGGAACCCCGATTCCATTGGGCATTCCTCAGCCAAAATTGGCCTTTCACAGCCTTGTGCAATTGGAAGAATGGCTGGAAGGTTGGGATGAAGAAGAACGAATCATTCCAAAGGTATCGGGGACAGATTGCGCGACGATACTCCACACAAGTGGCACCACGGGATCGCCCAAAGGGGTTCCGTTGACACATCAGCAACTCGTAGAAAGCGCAATGGCCATGACCGTGCATTTCGAACTAAACGACGAATCTGTCCTCATGATGAATTCTAGCATCGACACCATGAGCGGATTGCGCAATAGCTTGTTTTTGCCTTGGACATGCGGAGGGGGCTTGGCCATTTGCCCTTTAGAGCAGCCTTTTATTCCATCGCGGCTATTGGACTTGGCCAAAAAACGAAAGGCCAATGTGATTGCATCGAACCCCACGCTATTCAGGATGCTCCTCACTTCTCGAGAGCCCCACCCCAAATGGAAAGCCGCCTTGTGCACCGGAGCACCGTTGTCCGCTGAGATCAAAAAACAATGGTTCGAAACCACGGGCATTCCACTCCTGAATTACTATGGCTTGACCGAAACCACGGGTTTTTGTACAGCTGAGAAAAACGACACCGAAGGCGGAATCGGTCTTAGCGTTCTCGGGGTAACTCAAATCCAAAAGGGACAAATGCGCTTGTTCAGCCATATGATTGCCTCTCATTACACCCTGATTTCCGGTGAGCGACCTGTGGCCGATCCCGAAGGGTGGTACTGGACTGGAGACGAGGCCACCTGGAATGAAAACGGAACGCTTTCTCTCCTTGGACGGGGGACCCGTCGCTACAAGACCAGCCGGTCTGCCCTCGTGAGATTGGATGATTTGGAAGCTGAGCTCGTCCTTCACCCCAATGTGGAAGACGCACACAGTATTGTGGTACCTCACCATGAGAGTGAAACAGCCCACGTGTATTTGAAAATGAATTCCTCCATTCCAATCGAAGAGGTTCAAACATGGCTGAAAGCACGGTGGGGCAAAGACAAGACCCCGTTGCACTTCAGCATTGTAGACAACATCCCCCGGAACGCCGCCGGAAAAGTCGCATCAAACTTTGAACAAAAATGATTTTCCCCAAACCACTTAATCAACCCACATCCAAGGTTATTGGTCACTTTGGAGCGCTAGGTGACTGGCGTGAAACCGACCTCGCAGCGGCCGTCAGCCGATTGATTCGTTGGTTGGCAACAAAAGACCTACGCAACGACCAATTGGTTGCCGTTGCCGTTTCAGGACCTCAGGAAACGTGGGCAACACACTTGGCTCTGATGCATTTGGGGATTCCTGTTATGCCTCTGGCCCACGACATGCCTGCAAAAAGAGCAAATGCACTGCTCAATTCGGCGCAACCTCAATTGTTTCTAAAGTCTCCTGAAATTGCTTTCGGTGCTGCTTTCGATAGCGTAGAAGAGCTGCCCAGGTTCAGCCAAAAAAAAGGGAATTTGATGTCCAAGTTGCTAGCAAAAAAGAAAAAAGAAACTGTCCCAGCTCACCCTGCAATGGCCTTGTCTTCCGAATGGCCGAAGCAATTCGCTGTCGATTCAAAAGATGAACAAGTCGCCTACGTGATGTTCACTTCGGGTTCAACCGCACTCCCAAAGGGCGTCCAATTGACATTTGGCAATTTGCGTCACCACTTCCAAACGCTGAAGTCCGTTTATGACCTTCAGCCTGGAGACCGGATCCTAAACAACCTGTCTTTAGCTCATGCTGACGGGCTACTCCAAGGCCCATTACTGGCGCACTTCTCCGACGTGACTTGGTTGCGGCCATTCGATTCGTTAGGAGTTCATAATATTGGCGATTTTCTCGACCAACCCTACGCCACAAAGGCAACGCATCTATTCACGGCTCCGTTACTCTTGGAACTTCTCGCTGGACTCGAAAACGCTTCGGACACTTTTGATTATCCCGAAGCGCGCATGTTAATTTCCTGCAGTGCGGTTTTGGAAAAAACCCGATGGGAAAAGTTCGAATCTATTTTCAAACGCCCTGTAATGAACGTTTACGGATTGACAGAAACCGTGGCTGGATCTCTATTCGCTGGACCTGCCGATGACACGCGCATTCCGGGTACGTTGGGCAAGCCGGTTGATTGCGAAATTCGCGTTGTCGATGAGAATGGAAAAGACGTAGAGCAAGGAAAAAAAGGGGAGCTCTGGATACGTGGTCCGCATACTACCGCGGGCTATTGGAAGCGACCCGACTTAACAGAAAAATTGTATCCGGAGCCGGGCTGGCTGGCCACTGGAGATTGGGCAAGCATTCGAAAAGACGGATTCGTTGAAATCGCTGGCCGGAAGAAAAGCGCCATCAATGTCGCTGGATTCTTGGTTCACCCCGAAGAAGTGATCGAGGCTTTAAAGGACTTGAATGGGGTGCGGGATGCGCATTGCTTGGGGATTTTGGACAACCGAGGCGAAGAACGTGTCGGTGCTGCGGTTACCTTGGTTCCAGGACATCCTTGGAACGCATTGACGGAAGCGGAATTGCTCGCTGCCATAGCAGAATCAACTCAACATCAAATCGAAGGGTACAAGCGCCCATCCTCTGTTCAGGTTTGGCCTGCACTTCCCATTGGGCCATCCGGCAAGGTGGAACAAAACGAAGCCAAGTCAAGATGGGAAAGTCACGAAACGGTCCAAAAATCTTTGGATACGGGAGAACCTTTGGAAGACCAAGTTTTGGGCTTGGCCCAAGCCGCTTTCAAAAACAACGATGTGCACATTGGCAGCGACTCAACCAACACCAACGGTTGGGACTCCATGGCCCACCTCGACTTCATCGTGGCGGTTGAACGCGCCTTCGACATTCGTTTCACAACCGCAGAAATGATGAAGGCCAATGCGGTGAGCATCGCACTCGATATCACCCGGAATCACCTGACGCAGAAATGAACCAGCTGATTCAATGCATTTTGTTTGGGCTATGCTGGGTCAGTGTCTCTTGGGCACTTCCACGCGAAGCCTTTACACGTGTTTCGGGGGTTCTCGGATTGGCTTTTTTAGCTTGGATTGATCCATTTGCAGCAGGAATACTGTTGGTTTCTAGCACGACTACATTCTTCGCGGTCCACCGGATCACGAATCAAAACGGCACGTGGTCCCTCATCATGAGCGTCTCACTTTTGACTCTTTTGTTTGCATTCAAGTATGGAGCCCTGTGGATTCCTTTGGGCATGTCCTACTTTATTTTTCGTCAAATCGGCTACACCTTGGAAGTTTACAAGGGGGAAATCAAAAAAGGGGACTATTGGACGTTTTTGGCTTATCAGACGTTGGTGCCGGTGCTCTTCATTGGCCCCATCCATCGATACAATGCTTTCGAGCGTGATGTTCGACGCAGGCGCTGGGACCCTGTCGTTTTCAATAGCGGTTTGATGCGCATACCGGAGGGCATATTCAAAATGGCATTCATGGGAAACTACGTGTTCAGTCACCTTTTGCCCCAATATATCGATGAGCTCGACGGCATGGCCTATGTCTATTGCGAATCTGTTCGCTTCGTAGCCAACACCTACTTCCAATTCGCAGGATTTTCGGATGTTGCCATTGGTTTAGCAGCCATGGGGGGAATCCGTGTCATGGAGAATTTCAACAATCCTTTTCTCGCTCAGAACATCAGCGACTTTTGGCAACGATGGCACATCTCGCTGTCCAGTTGGTGCCGCGACTACATCTACATGCCTGTGTTCGCTTCTACACGGAATGCGGCATTCGCACTATTTCTCAGCATCGGCTTGCTCGCAGTCTGGCATGCTGTAACCTGGAACTATTTATTGTGGGGGTTGTCTCACATTTTGGCCACTTTGGTCTATCGAACTTGGGTGAATCGTGGAGGCCAAACTTGGCTTCGGACCCTTCACCCAGCCACCCTTTATATCGGTCATTTGTTCACCTTTCACTTCGTCGTTTTCTCTTGGTCCATCATTCACTTTGAGACATTAGGTGCTTGGATCTATTTTTTAAAAACTGGACTCAGTATTCATGGAACCCTTCTATAACCTCCTTCATTCCCTTGGCATGCCACCTGTTTTGATCCAGATTATCTCCTGGTGCACTTGTGCCTTGCTTTTGTTTCTGGGCATTTTCGGCATGGGCATTTCCCAAGGACGATTCAATTATATCAATTTGTGATGAGCAACTGGAGCAACCGCCGACAAACAATGGGGCTGAGCCTCACCCTATTGATGGTGATGGGTCTGGTCTGTGGATTGAGCTGGAGCTGGCGAACTACGGAGTCTAACGACCTCTTGAAACAATGGTCACAAATCAAAACTCAAATTGCAGAATATCCTTCTGAGACGACCCATGTGATTGCCTACGGAAGTTCAGTTTTTCGCCGTGCTTTTGCCACGCACTCCCCTTGTAATGAGAACTTAGTCATTCATCGAATGGCTACTATAGGCCTGCGATATCCCCCCTTAATCCGAAGTGGCATTTTGGATACGATGCTCATCGATTGTGCAGATTGCAACTTTTTATTTCAAATTGAAGTGCCTTTCTTAAAGGACGCGTTTGAGTCTCAGGAGAAATTGCCCTTAGCCGGTTGGTTTCCTGAAACATGGAAGGATAAAATTGTTTTCCCGTTCCGACTTGAGTTATGGAGAGTCAAAAACTGGTTGTTTACCGGCAAGACCTGGAAAGAGGGTTGGGATGATTCAGTGTCCAACATCAGGGCCAAACCAATCAAGCAATCCCCTTCAAGACATCCATTGGGGCAGGAGAAAAATAAAAACCATTTTTTAGAATGGATAGATCGAGCGGAGGCAATAGATGCTCAGGTGATTTTGGCGGAGGTATACAAGTCTCCTAATTGCATCATCCCATTTGGAGAATGGGATGATGTCGATCTGCCATCCTTGCCAATCGTGGAAGTAGGAAAGGGTTTAGGATGGGAATATTTTCAAGACCCGAGCCATGCGAATGCCGATGGAAGGCAAGCGATGACGCTGGAAATGTGTGCAATCTTGGACACCCTGTTGGCACCTAAAGTGCAGGAGAAATGATCGCGGTGTGAGAGCCCGAACGGTAAAACGGTTGTAATTAGCCCGAGGCGGCTCTATCCATCTCATTGAATACAGGGCTGCAGTGTGTGTGTGTGTTTCGCGTTTTGTTGCGTCTCATTCTTCACCGCAGCAACAAAAAGAAAGAAAGTTTACTATCCAAAAATCAATGGCTCAAACACATTTTTCCGCCCCAATCTAGCCGCATGTTTTTCAATCAAAAAAAACGGGTTGAACACCAACAAAACTCTGCGTTTTCGCAGACCGTATCGGGCGATCAACTATCGAATCCTGACAGGACTGAAAAGTCCATGGGCAACTAGGTTTCTC
This sequence comes from uncultured Flavobacteriales bacterium, assembly GCA_937881575.1. Taxonomy (GTDB): domain Bacteria; phylum Bacteroidota; class Bacteroidia; order Flavobacteriales_D; family Sanyastnellaceae; genus UA16. The sequence goes on from CALGEI010000118.1 coordinate 12,923, forward strand.
TCGAGAAGCAATCCCACTTCCACTCGAAATCGAGAAATCGTGTCACCTTTGCGTTTACTTCGGAGTATTTCGAATGGCTTCACCCTTTGGTGTGAAAGCATCTCGGACGGTTCGCATTACTTTTAGCAGAAGCATTCATTCAGATCATGAAAATTTTCGTCGCGATTTTTGCCATAGCGTTTGCCACTTTTTTGGTTCCATCTCTGGGCGTGCATGCGCAGGAAGATTGCATCGATCCCAGTTTGATTGATCCCACGGCGTTTTGTCCGTTCATCTATGCTCCGGTTTGTGGGTGCAACAATGTGACATACAACAACTCGTGCCTTGCCATGGTCACGGCCGGAGTGACCATGTGGACATCGGGACCGTGCTCCAACGCAGACAACATTCCACCAACGCTGAATGTCCCCAATGATCTTCTGGTTGAATGCGGTGACGATTTTGAATTTGAACAGGCCACAGCAAGTGATAACAGCGGTTCAGTTGAATTGACCGAGGTCACCGAATCCATTCCAGGGCCGTGCGCAGGGACGATGAGCTACATCCGCACCTTTACCGCAACGGACCCGAGTGGCAATTCCACCACCGGCACCCAGCAAATCGAAGTGGTGGATACCACACCGCCGGTGATCACGGTCCCGCCCATGGACATGACCATCGGCTGCAGCGACCCCATGGAGGCCGAAATGGCCATGTTTGATTGGGCCGACGGCTTTGCTGGAGCAGAAGCCGAAGATGCCTGCAACACCGTAACGTGGTCCAATGACTTCGATGCCATTCCGTGGATCACCTGCGAAGAAACCATCTACGTGACCGTCTCGTTCATGGCCAGCGACGGCTGCGGAAACACGGTCAACCAGCAGGCAACTTTGACAATCGAACCCTTCATGATCGAAGTCGAGCCGTGTACCGACCTCGCTGGGGTTGATTTCGGGTTTTGCGACATGGTCCTTGGGATAGGGATCGTCAATGGCAATTGCTCTTACATCAGCGGATGCGGTTCTTCGGTCGGCGGTGTCAATTACGCCAACGCCCTCTACGAATCCATGGACGACTGCCTGTTTTCCTGCCCGATATTGGAATACGGGGGTTGCACCTACAGCTCCGCTTGCAATTACGATCCCAATGCTGCTTTTGAAGACGGGTCGTGCTTGTTTCCACCGGAGCATTGCCCCTTGGATTCCGAAACGCCTGGTGGCGGATGTACTTATTCGGCTGCGACCAATTATGATGGTTTTGCGACGTGGGACAACGGAACCTGCGCTTTCAGTGATTGCCAAGATGACTGCCCCGCTGACATCAACCAGGACGGCGTTGTATCCACTGCTGATCTGCTCCAATTCCTGAGTGCATTCGGTCTAGAATGCGGATAGAACCGCTGCGATGCAATGGCCCAATGTTTTTTGGCTTAGGCAAGTGAGCAACCTGTTGCTCCGGCTTGAATTCAGTCACAGTCCGCGGCTGGATCAACTCCCTCGCCAATGAGTGTACTCGTCATGCCATTGGCCTGGGTCATGGTGACCATCTGATCTTCGCACGAGGGAGTGAGTAGCCCCTGAAGCGCGTTCCCGAAGAACAGATCAATCACCACAGAATCTCCCTCCATGTGCCAAGGATTGGGGTTGGGAATGGCATCCTCGATGCCACCGAAAGTACCGTCCTCTGCATAAATCGTGTAACGCAGCGTTTCGGTAAATTCGTAGAGTGTATTGCCTTCAAACCCCTCCGGATGCCAGCGCCCCACAAGGGAAAACGGCTCCGCACAAGTCTGACCAAATTCCGCGAGCAGCCCGAGCACATCTACCACGGTAACGGTTCCATCGCCATCACCGTCATATTGGAGGTTGCACGGAGGCTCGACAGGTTCACTCACATCAACACCGACACTACCTCCGAGAGTCCAACTGGACTGAACGAATCCAGGAATGATCTCTGTAGCTTCCCAAAACAGATAATCCTCCACGAGACAAGCCACTGGATTGCCGTTGTGAAAAGCGGAATCATTGGTCAGTAAAACAGAAACATACATTGTGTCCGTGACGGGCATATCGAAGTCAAAGGACACAAAATTATCATCCACACGTGTCTCTTCATGCAGCACATTGCCCTGTGAATCCGTGAACTCCCATTCCATCACATTCTCGGAATTCGGCCACGTGAGGTAGCCACCAGGATGGTAGAGGTTGATGAAATTAGGCTGGGACCCAATATTGACAACCAATCCCATCAGGTCACAATCGACCGTGGTAATGACCTCCTGCGCGTCTGACATCGGGGAAATCCCCATCATGGCGGCTAAGAGGAAGTATACGTGCTGTTTCATCTAACGAAAATATAGCTCGCATGGTTTTTTTGGTTCACGCCTAAGGGTGAAACGCAACCCCAACAAGGGGTGAAATCCAAAAATCCCAGCTTCGGTTGAAGATGCGAGGAATTTGAAAATAGCCGTAGGGGGCCAACAACATGTCAATCAACTCAATGATTTCAGGCTGAGTAAAGCGCGAGCGGGGCATGAACCTCACTCAACAACAAACTTCTTCTCTACGGTTCCATCATCGTAGATGTGGAAGAGGAGTTGGTTTCTTGCGCCATGGACCTCTCTTCCGAAACAATCGATTGTTCGCAACAGGTTTTTCATCCCAGAGGATGTATTGACAATTGAGCTGGCATTTTGATAGATGCGGATTTCGTTCACGGCCCCTTCACAACTAGAAATAACCAACTCGGTAAAGACAGCCTGTGTCGGATTCTCCATGACCAAGGTCTCCGAAATACCCGTTTCGACGTTCCCCTTCACACCTAAGACACCGCCATTGTCCAAGACAAACGCTTGTGTGCAATGAAAGCCGCAATAATCCAAAATGTCCACCTCCACCATTTGAATGTCTTGTAAACTCGATAAGTCAACAGTAAGCCGAGAAGGGTAAAGCCAAAGGGACTGATTTTCTCCAATAACATCCCCTATTCCAAAGAAGCAAAGATCGGGAGTGCAATCATCCGTCGTTGTACTTGCAAAGCTCAGACTTACGTTTTGCTCTGTCCATATTTCATTGCACAGCACAGCCTCCGGAATATTGTCAAGAGTTAGGGTTACCGATTGTCCGCTAGACTGGAATGTCAGTAGCAACATCAAGCACGTGAGTGGCAGAAATATCTTCATCATTTCATTTTTATAGTGACGTCAATGCAGAACTGAGGGTTGCGCTGGCCTTGGTCTTTTAACATGGTGGGCTTGTTGTGCCAGCGGTTTTTTTCTCCTGTGAACCGCTACAAATTGTCACCGTCATTTCCACATGCCACACGTGTTACACCCGCCCAACAAGGGTTGCATAGCAAAAATCCCCGCATCGGTTGAAGATGCGCGGATTTTGAAAGTAGCCATTGGGGGGCTGTCAACTATTGAGCAATGACCCGCCTTTCAGCGCCGTTCAAATTGTTGTTGCCCCCATTATTGTGTCAAACTGAGGCAGTTTTCGGGTGGGTGGCATAGGCAATGGAACGGTTGAAAACTCCAGCGATTCGCAGACCTATTCATCCCAAAAGCAAAGAACAGACAGACCGCAAGGTGAATAGCCGGAGGAATCAGCCTCTGGTAGTTCCTGGTCTCCCAAGACCTGTCAATTTTACCAAGCGTTTACGCTTGATTTCACACGTCAGGAATTTTTCGTGAGACCATTCTGTTCAGATTTAAACAAAAACGGTAAAACTTCATCAAATTATTCGGAATCCAAATTCCAGGACGCACCAAATAACCGATATTTCTTTGATCTTTTTTTATCCCGTATTTATTCAGCAATCGCTCCATATTGATCATGGCATTCGGAAATCGAGCAATAGAATTAACCGGCTGAGTGTGTTCCATGGTGACGGCATCAAAAATCAAGAGTCCTCGTTCGGGCTTACCAAGAATCCCAAACCAAAGGTAGTCGACACCCCATGACGACTCTTCTTCGCCGAAACTTTCAAGACATTTTGACAGCGCCTTTGCACTGAAGCAAGGGGCCATAACTTCAACAAAAGTGGTTGCCCGTGCCAGACTATTCCTTTTGGGCGATGGATTTGTTATTGCATGAGATGTAAAGCCCACCGTGGATGGTTGTGAAATGAGTGCACTGTATTTAGCAGAAAGTCGGAAAAACTCATGGATGGCTGCAGGGTCAATGAGGATATCGTCATCCATAAACCAAACGTATTCATACCCTTCTATGTTCAGTTTGTTTTCCCGAACGAGCCTTTCTATCATGTGCAGTTTTTGGCCTTTCGCACGAATGAGAAGATCAGCATCTTTAGCATAATCTTGGGCAACATTTGAATCATCACCGAAGTAAATCAAAATGAGATCGAAGGATTTGGTTCCATCGAGCCATGTCGGATGAAGGCTGTTATCACCAACAGCACTGACGATTGCAAATTTGTTTTGACTCATCTTTTAACCTAGAAATAAGGGTCTTCTGCTCTAGCCCTAGAAAGACCGTAACTGTATTTGTTTTCCCTCGCAACCACCGTCTTTTCAAAATCCAGCGAAGGATTTCGAGATTCAAACTTGACTCAGCTCAGATGAATGCCCTCGAAATCATATTTGCTTCCTTGTTTTTTGGAGCTTCTCTAAATTCATTCGAGTGTCTTTCGGTACATGTTCTGGTGGGGCTATGACTTTGGAATGCTCTGACAAATCAGATAAGGTTTTGTCTCCTGTGCCCACATTAAAAATTCCAGTTTGGTTGGTTTTGATCAGGTGGATGATCAATGGAGCTATGTTTTTTACTTGGTCTCCTGATGTTTGGCAATCCCAAACGTTTTCAGGACTGAAGCCATTCTCCTTGTGAAGGAGGCGGCAGATCAAGTAGTCATTGGAGAAAAATGACAGGTAATAGTCTGCAAGAAGTTTGCTTTTCGCGTAGTGACTGTTGTCTGGCAGCGGCTGATCTGTTTCCCGCGGAGGTGAGGGGTTATTGGCGTAAACAAATTCCGTCGAAATATGGATCAGCTTGACGTTGTGTTGATTACAAAACGCCACGAGTTTTTGTACGAAAGTGAAATTGATGGCCATGTGTTGGTCATGGTCCGAAGAATAACTTGCGGTGTTTGCGATGCAATTGACAATAACGTCATACTTAGGACGAAGCGGGCTTGACGCGCTATGATCGAGAAGGAATTCTTCTAGATCTGATTTTTCCGCATGAAAATTGTCTGCCTTCCGAGAAATGATATCCCATTTCGTTTGTGACCAAAGTTCGCTCCCTAATATTCCATCGCCCAGGATTACAGATTTCATTTGAAAAACTCAATTATTTTCGCACAAACGAAGTCTACATCATCCGTTGTTAGTCCGTGGTGGGCGCCGAGTAAGAATCCGTTGCGCATGATTAAATCTGAATGCTCGAAATCTTGGAGGTATTCTCTGAAGATGGGGTGTCTGGTAACGTTCCCCGCGAACGTCACGCGTGTTTGTACGTTGTTGTTTTCAAGATGGCTCAAGAGTTCAAATCGTTGAGATGTTTGAAGTGGTATTGCGAGCCAGTGAGGCTTCTTGGAATCGTCTGGCAAAATCAAATCGCCGACACCTTGAAGATTGTGTAAATACCTTTCGAAATTGTTGCGGCGAATCTTGGAGAAATTGTTGAATCGCTTGAGTTGCACCAAGCCAAAGGCTGCATTCATCTCAGAACACTTCATGTGGTAGCCGAGAACACTGTACAAGAACTTGTGGTCATAAGGGATTCCATCAACTTCATGAGAAAACCTGTCGTCCAAGATTTCGGAATCGTCTCCAAGTCTGCCCCAATCGCGATACTGCAAGCATCGTGTAACGTGCTCTTTGTTATTGAACATGACCATGCCTCCAACACCTCCCGCTGTGATTATATGAGATGCATAAAAACTGGTTGTACTGACGTCCGTTTCCGGTGTGCAGGTGAGGGTGTCGGCTGAATCTTCAATCAGAATAACATCTGACCTACCGAGGAGCGTTAACTCCTGTTTGAGTAAGGCCCAGTTCGGTTTGTTTCCTATAAGATTGGGCAGCATGATGGCTTTGACCTCAGGAGAGAGGGCTGCCATCACACCCTCAACTTGGGCAACATAGTCTTGCAAACCAACATCTACGAATACCGGTTCGTACCCCAATTGAATAATTGGCGCGAGAGTTGTCGAGAAAGTGCAGGCTGGCGTGATGATTTTTGAACCTCTTGGAAGGTCCAATGAAGCGATGGCCAAGAGACAGGCAGATGATCCGGAATTCACGAAAACACCCTGTTTTTTACCAAAAAAAGCAGCGATTTGTCTTTCGAATTCTTTAGAGCGAGGACCTTGACCTCCCAACCAACCGTCTCTCAGTGAGTCTTCAACTGCTTTTATTTCCTCCTCCCCGTATGCCTGGTCTTTAAAGGGAGCATACCATATTTTACGTCTCTTCTCCATGTTTCACCTCTTGAAGCATATCTGCTCATTTATTCAACCCACTTCAAAACGCCATTAATGTCATCAAGTGATTCATTTCAGTCAATCTCGCACGATGAAGATAAGCATGTACAAGCAATACAATTCTTAATTGGGAGACACTAAATGAAAACGCCTGCAAATCAATGACTTGCAGGCGCTTTTGTA
>CALGEI010000119.1 GCA_937881575.1 uncultured Flavobacteriales bacterium
TTGGAAATCACCTTTTTGAACGGCGATGCCCACGAATACTTTGGCGTCAATCGCCAACTTTTCACGAAGCTCTTGAATGCGGACAACCAGTACCGCTTTGCGAAACGGAAGGTGTTCAACGCCTTCCCACACCGCAAGTCGAAGAGTGGAACGCAGGATTCGGATTCTTCAACAGCCTAAGAAATTCCGCGCAACGTTCCTGCGAGCGAAATTGCCACCGGGATGTTCTTTTCATGGTTTTTTCGATTTAATTTGTTGATTACGACTGAATCAACACTTTGGAAATGAATCAATTGAACTCATCGCTGGCCACATTTCGATCTCGCATTGCGGGCCTTTCATTTCTTTTTCTGCTCATGAGCCTATTCTGGGCTTGCTCCAAAGACACAGAGCCCGAGAATCAAGGAAATGGGAACGGCGGAGACAACGGAACCGTGGCATGGACATTGGATTTGGGAGAGGCTTTCGGATCGGATCGGCTCATCCAAGTGCAAGGCATGATTCGGAATGAAACGGGCCCTGTATCGGGTGCTTTCGTTGCCTGTGGTTTGAGCTCAAATTCGGTGGTGACGGATGAAAATGGGGTGTTCATTTTGACCGGCTGCCAGGCACATGATCGATACAGTTTTGTTCGTGTTGAATACGACGGATACTTTGATGGTTTTCGGCATTTTGTGCCTCCGATCGATGGGCTTGCCCAGGTCGATATTACCTTGATGAACCGGGGTGCACCGTATCTCTTGGAATCAAGCCAAGGAGGTACATTGAATGGAATGGGGTGGGAGCTTTCCTTTCCGGCCAATGCGTTTTCCTTGAATGGAAGCCCCTACACGGGTGAAGTGGAGATTGAAATCGGCTATGTCAATCCAGTGGGGCAAAATTTGTTTGACGTCATTCCTGGTGGTTTGATCGGTGCGCAGTCAGATGGAATTCAATTGCTTCAAACGTTTGGAATGCTCGGAGCTGAGCTTTCTACGCCTTCAGGACAGCCACTTGAGCTGGGACAACCGGTTCAAGTGCAGTTTGCGCTTCCCAACGATTTGATTGCCATGGCGACTCCCACGATTGATCTCTGGAGTTTGAATGAGACCAATGGGCTTTGGATGAAAGAAGGAGAGGCCGTTTTGGAGGATGGACGCTACCATGCGCAAGTGGAGCATTTTTCTTGGTGGAACATCGACGCCCCATCAAACTTCGTTTTCTTAGATGGGGTTGTCACGAAAGAAGGCATTGCTGTGTCGAATGAAGAAGTGATGATTGAGGTTGTGGAAACAGGGTATTCGGGCATCACATGGACGAATCCCAACGGATATTTTAGCGGCATGGTGCCTCGCGATCAAAGTCTCGCTCTCTCAATCAGTGCTTGCCCTCAAGGACCAAGCCCCGTTGATGTTGTCAACATGGCGTTGGGAGTGTTGAGCAATGACCTGTCGCTTAACATCGAAGTTGAGTCCAACGTGGGATTGCACAGCGTTCAGGGCAATTTAATCGGGTGTGATGACTGGCCTGTTTCGCAAGGGTATGTTGTTTGCAACGGTGATTACTATGCGGCCAATGCAGCGGGTGATTTTGAATTTCTGACGTGCCAGGATGCCCTGATGCTGATTGGATTTGCTTTCGATCCGAGTCAGCCTTTGCTGATGTCGGACACGCTTTTGATCACGTTCATTGAAACCGAAGAAAATTGGTTGCTCGATGAGGTGGTTGTCTGCGATGAAGTGGATGAAAACGAGGGGGGGCTCCTGTTCGATGATTATGAGTATGAAACGGCTATTTTGGGAGGGCATGAATGGTTTTTAGAGAATCTACGGAGCACGATTTATGCCAACGGAGATGCCATTCCGTTCTTTCAAGATGAGGAGCAGTGGGCTGCTACGCTGTCTGGACAACAGGTGTACTATGATTTGGACGGAGACAATCTTCAAGGATATGGCAGGCTGTACAATGGTTTCGCCGTTGAGGATGCGCGTGGATTGTGTCCCACAGGATGGCGCGTGAGCACGGATGAAGACTGGCTAGATTTAATCGGTTTTGCTGATGCATTTGGATCAGCTGTTGAGGTGCTCAAGGCTTCAGCGATCGATCAGCCAAGCTGGAATGGATTCAATTCGCTAGAGTTTACAGCATTGCCTGGAGGAAGGATCAGCAGCGAGGGTGACATGCACCTGATGGGAAATTATGGGTATTTCTGGGCCACCTCAGAGTCTACTGAAGGGGCCATTTCGTATCGCATGATGTCAACCTATTCCGATGCGCTTGATGTAGGAGATTTTGGCGCGAACAATGGCTATTCAGTTCGCTGTGTGAGCGATGAATAGAGCATAGGAATGTGACCATTTCATGACGACTCACTCTGTTTACATGGGGTAGTTTTGCCGCCGAATGTATG
>CALGEI010000120.1 GCA_937881575.1 uncultured Flavobacteriales bacterium
GAACCTCCACAACACGAATTTCTTCATGTCGATTTCAATTACGATACGCCCCAAACAAACCACTCAAAAGTGTGTGTTCCTTTTATCTTTAGTCAGCTTTTTTTGTTCTCCTGTAATTTCTCAAGAAATGAGCAGGTCGGATACTCGAGATACCGCTATCTCTGTTGAGCTGAACACGTTGGAAAATGGATTGCGCCTCGTTTCGATAGCTGACACAGCCTCAAATCGTGTTGTCTGGTCGATAAAATTGAAGACTCCTCTAGCGTTGGAATTGGAACGCACAGGGGTTGCTCAATTGACCGGGGAAATCATGCGCTCAGGAACAGCACTGCGGTCGAGCGATTCCTTGGACGTTCTATTGGATGCGTATGACGCCGAAATCATCACCACTGAAGGCCTGTTGCGTGCTTCCAGCCCCAAAGCGTATGCCCAAGAAACGTTGGCATTGCTCGTGGAGGTTTTACGTTATCCAGCCTTTACCGAAACGGCTGTCAATGAGGCGTTAGAGCGCTATCGCCTCGCCCTGTCCACAAATGAGAACAGATCCGAAATCCGCGTTCATCAACTGAGTCAGCAACGGGTATTCACCAAGAAACACCCCTATGGAGAAACGATCTCTCCTTCATCGCTTGATTCCATTTCTCACATTGATTTGATACAACACCATGCCCTGCACTACCGCCCTCAGTATGCAAGCATCGCTGTTACCGGAGATTTGACTCATGAAGAAACCCGCACTTGGATTGAAGCTGCTTTGGGCGATTGGTTGCCACGTGAAATTCCAATTGTCCGCCACAGCGTTCCGACCAAGCCGCTTCAAAACCGTGTTTGCTTTGGAGAAATTCCTGGAGAACACCTCATGGCTTTGGAACTTTCTCACACCGTCTCATTAAAACCGGGACATTCCGATGAAGCCGCATGTGTTGTTTTAAATGCCATACTCACGCACCCAACGCTTCCTGGATCTCTTGTTGACACCAACTGCTCCACCCCGCCGTGTTCCCCTATGCTCACTTCAAGCGTACGTGCGGATGATTTATTAGGGAGCTTTCGAATCCAATCCTTGGAATCACCCCATCACGTGATTCCATTCATCGAGAAGTCCATCGCATCCATGCAGGACCTTACACTGAATCGAGTGGATACCGGATTGGTTCAATCAGCCGTCGAGGCCGTAATCGCTGACATGCAACTCCACGAAGCAGAAAAATACATGGAAGCTTGGCAAGATGCCATTTTGAACAGAGAAGATTCGGAAGGGCCACGCGCTTTTTTGCAGACGTTGCGAGCAGTCACCCCATCGGATATCCAACGGGTCGCCATTCAGTATTTACGTCCTGCCAATCTCATCATTTCCGTTGCTGGCGACCGTTCGCTGATTCCAGAAGGCTTAAGCCGTTTGAGCGGTCATTCAGAAATTGAGTTTTTTGACGCCCTTGGCAAGCGTGTTTTGCAACTCGACCCAGCACCAGCTGGAGAAACGGCAGAGACCGTATTCCTCGATTACTACACCGCTCGCGGCGGAGTCGAAGCATTTGAATCACTCGAGTCTCTTGTGCAAATTGCTGATGCGAGTGCAGGTGCCGAAATGGAAATTGAAGTGGAAATCAAGACCCAATATGGTGTTGGCATCTTGACTCAAG
>CALGEI010000121.1 GCA_937881575.1 uncultured Flavobacteriales bacterium
AGCCCAGCTCAAATCTGAGTTTGTCATTGGAAGAATGGACGGGGTATTTGGAATCTGCATGGCGGGGAGCACACGGCACCTTCGGCTTACAATTTGAAGGACTTACTGTCGCGACATCGGGGTGGGAGTTCTTGCTGCCCAGCCATCATCGACTCCGATGTTCAGTGCTTGGAGAGAAACGGATCGGACCCCATCAATTTGGCGTGCGTGCTGACATTGTGAGCACTGCACAACGAGGTCATGAGGAACCGCTTTACGATGCCTCTAACACGGTTGTCGGAGCAGATCAGCGCGCCGACCCGCTGCAACGACTGATTCCAGGAGGCATGGCTTCTTGGTTGGTGAATTTTGAACCGATTTCGAAAGACTGGACAGGAACAGCCTCGGTCGTAGTGTACACTCGGCCGCCAAGCAATTATGAATTGGGTGCCAATGGGATTCACCACGGCACATTCCGTTTCGAAAAAGGAAATCCACTGTTGCAATCTGAAAAATCCATCGAAGCTCGTTTTCAAGGACATTCAAAGGGGAATTCAGCCAAATTGGGATGGCGCGTTCAAGCCTTTTCTGCCTTGCATTGGGATTTCATCGCCCTCGGCCCAAGTGCCACGTTCGCTCCCATTTCACATGCCGGCCAAGTTTACACGTTCACAGCCGTGAACGCTTTCCGAACCGGATTGGAAGCTTCTGTAAGCACCTCGCAGGGGCCATGGTCCGCATCTGCGGACGGTTCAATCCTGGGACAATGGGACACGGCTACTGGACTCGGGCTTCCTTTCACGACACCGGCTCAAGTCTACTCCACCATTGGACGCAACTTGGGGAAAAACCATCAATTGAAAGTCGCATGTCGCGCCATTGCTGATGCCAAACTAACGGCACGCAATGAATCTCCCACAGAAGGTGCTCTTCTATGGGAATTGGCCTGGAGCTTCAAACAAAAAGCCGGCACCTGGTCAATGAACATCCACAATATATTCAACACTGCATGGCTCGACCATACCAGCGCATATCGCGCACTTGGTCTTGTCGCGCAGGGGCGTTGGATGCAAATAAGCTTCGTCACATCGATGAAGCAATTGAACAAAAACAACTAAACAAACAACACATCATGAATTTTACAATTCCAAACCCAACCATCGCCTTGGCTTCCGCAGCCATCTTGTTTTCTGCCTGTGGCAAAACAGATACAGAACAGCCATCTGTATGCACCGAACCAGGAACTGAAATGAGCGTTCTGGTGGACGAAATCGAAGCGCTGGCAGGAAACACCATTCAAATTACAGATCTATTCTGCGATAATGAAGGCCTAAGCGAAGTCCGATGGGACATTCACAACGCAGCGGACCATGCCCACGAAGAGGGCGAATCGGACGAAGGATTTGTCTTGCATAGTGGTACCGAATGGGAAGTTCTTGAAGTCAATTCCATCTCAGGAACAAGCAGCACCAACTCCATCACCCTGGACATCCCTCTCGATACACGAGGCGTCTGGGACGTGGTCGTCTCATTGGTTGATGAGGCTGGAAATGCGGCGGCTGACCTTGTCACCCAACTGCACATCGAAAATGAATACATCCCTGAGTTCACGCTGACTACCGTGAACGGCATCGACCCCGCCACCTGGTCTGGAGAGCCCTTGTGGAGCGCAGGATCTGTTGTTGCCATCGCAGGAACAGTAGCGGATTCAGATGGCTTATCAGCAGCCCACATCTCTTTTGTGCGCGAATCTGATGAGACCATCATCTGGGAATTAAACCTCGAGCCCAACAACTCAACTGAGCTATCATTTGATTCTGAATTGGAGCTAGCTGCAGATGCTATTGCAGGAGAATACCACCTCGAAATGACTGCAACTGACGCGGCTGGAAATGCCATGGAAACAGGATTTCACGTGGAAGTAGAGTAATTGGAGACTGCATCCTTTGAAAATAGTTAAATGAAAGCTTTCTTGCCCGTAAGGGCAGGAAAGCTTTTTCTATTTCCATGATATACTTACAATACTACAGACATGAAAAACAAAGTCGTCTCCTACAAAGTTAGCCTGATGAACAATGCTACCAAGATGCAAGGTGTGCTCGATGAGCAAAACGAAGCGGGCTGGAGATTAATTTCTACCCTACCAAATTCAAATGGAGGCTACTTTTTGTTTTTTGAGCAGGAATAGGCGCTCTTTTTTCAATCGTGAATCACCCCAGCTTAGAGCCATTCCAATCAACCCCGTTTCCCCTCCGGTTCTGAT
>CALGEI010000122.1 GCA_937881575.1 uncultured Flavobacteriales bacterium
AAATGAAGAACCTTTTCACACTGGCTGCGGCCTCTTTTCTCGCCTTCGGAGCGAGTGCCAGCAATGTTGAGCTGGTTGTCGAAGCAGTTAACAATGGCGGCCAGGTTGAAGGTAACACGTACCGAGTGTACGCTGTATTGCCTTCTGCCGAGCATTCTTTGCACGCTGTTTTCGCTGACGGCGAGCATGTTTTGAACGTAGCGACTACGAGCTCTTTTTACCAACATCAATACGGAAGCTTTTCTTCTTTAGATGTCAACGATCAAATTGTTGCCTTAGATGCTGGTTTAGCTTTTGACAGCTGGGTGACTATTGGAGCAACGAACAGTGAAAACAACAACTTATGGACAGTTGGAGTTGACTACAATAACTTCTTAGGTGGTTCAGAGTTGACCGTTACTGACGGTGCATGGTTTGTTGTTCCTTCTGACGTTCAGGCGGCTACAGAAGCTGGTAACCGCGTTTTGTTGATGCAATTGACTACTGACGGCACTGCTACGGGTATTTTGAACTTACAAGGTTGGGACGCTGAAGGTGCTGCATGGCGCGCTCACGACTTGACTTTCACTTCTACCGATGCTGAGGTTTTCGGTTGCACAGACAGCAACGCTTCTAACTTCAATACTGAAGCTACTTACAATGACGGTTCTTGCTTCGGTGAAAACAATGGTGCTTCCAATGGTTTGTCGAACATCGACGGAACTACTGAGTGGAACATCTTCCCTAACCCAGTTTTCGAAAGCACGTTTAGCGTGAAGTTCGATCGTGAGTTGAACTTGGGTGGTGAGAACATCATCCTAGAAGTTACTGACATGTCTGGTAAGGCTGTCATTTCTCAGGAAGTTGCTCAAGAGAACATCATTGGTGGAAATCGCATTGTAGTAAAGCACGATTTGGCTGCTGGTAACTATACCGTAGCTGTAAAGCACGCTAACTTCAACGATGCTCAAAACATTGTTGTTGCAAAGTAAGCTTTAGCTTTTATGCCATTGAAAAAGGGACCCATTGGGTCCCTTTTTTTTTGCCCAATTCTTGAGGGATATAGTAAATTCGAGGAATGAAATTCTCTCCAACGGCATTCGCAATTCTAGGCGTAGTGACTTGTGTGTGGTTCACGAGTTGTCGAATTCAAACAAATTCAACCCAACACTTGACGGGAGTTCCAATGTTTGGACACATTGGTTTACGCAGCGCCACTCTATGGAGTCAATCGAACGAATCGAACCCTGTGCAATTGAGGTACTGGTCCTTGGACTCTATGGCTTCTGGAGAAGCCGTGTATGCCACAGGGACGGTGGGCGAGTTTAATTGTTCGACTTACAATTTGAACAACTTGGAACCAGCCACGGAGTATCAAGGTCGCATCGAAACAATGAATGGCTTGGTGTTGTCTGACACATTGAATTGGACCACGCAGGTATTGTGGCAATTCAGAGAAGATCCACCTGCATTCACTTTTGCTGCTGGAAGTTGCGCATTCATAAATGAAACGGCCTATGATCGCCCCGGGAGACCTTACGGAGGAAACTATCAAATATTTGAATCGATAGCGCGCGATACCATACAAGGCATGTTGTGGCTTGGAGACAACATTTATTTGCGGGAGGTTGATGTTGAGAGTAAGGCGGGATATCAACATCGGTACGAGCATATGCGACGACTTCCAGAGCTACAGGCTCTCTTGTCAAACGGAAGTCATTACGCAATTTGGGATGATCATGACTTTGGGCCAGACAATTCGGATGGATCTTGGTTCCATTCAGATTGGGCCAAAGAGTCATTTGATTCATTTTGGGTGAATCCAGGCAACGGTCTGCCAGAAGCCCCTGAATTGAACGTCGCATACTTCCAATATGCAGACGTGGATTTCTTCTTATTGGACAATCGGACTCATCGGGTGAATCACAACATGGGGCCAAAGAATAGAATGGTTTTGGGAGAGATTCAGATGACGTGGCTACTCAATGCCTTAAGGAATAGCAGAGCACCATTTAAAATGGTGGCTATTGGCGGCCAAATGTTGAGTGATGTTGTGAAATATGAGAATTTCGCCCAATATCCGGAAGAACGGAATCGGTTGCTAAGTGAGCTAGACCGATTGGATATTAAAGGGGTCGTTTTCTTAACCGGTGACCGGCATTGTACGGAGCTTTCACAAATCCAGCTGCCTACTAGCGGCCGGTTGGTGTATGACTTGACCGTAAGTCCATTGACGAGCAGCAGTTATGACAATACGGATGAACCCAATACCCATCGAGTTGAAGGGACTATAGCAAGTGAACGCAATTATGCCCTTCTCGATTTCTCGGGGAAGCGCAAGGAGCGTGTTCTCAAAATGTCTGTGATGGATAGCACCGGAAGTCTTCTTTGGGAGAAGTCAATCGCCGCAGCCAAAGGGTATTCGATGGATTAATGTGAGGAGTCACCATTCTTCATCCGCCAAAAAATCAGTGATTTTCGGCCGTTGTTCTAGCTTGATGAGATAGTTCACGCCTTCAAGAGTGACACGAATTGCTTTGCAGATTGTTTGTTTTCCTGGCAACTCGAATTCGAAGGTATCGTCTTCATATCCTTCGGGATACATGGTTTCTAGCGCTCGCCGAATTGAAGAGGGAAGCGTCTTGTAACTAACAATTAAATTCCTCATTGTAAGTAGGGTTAGGGTGCCCTTTACTATTGGGGAGAGGAAAAGGTTTCATTTGGTCTGAGGATTTCGATATTTGCATTAAGAACAGCACGCATGGAGCACTCCAAAATAAGTGTCCGAAAGGACTATCAGAAACAATCATTTCAAAGGAATGATCTTTCGAGCGCTCCAGAACCATTGCTTGAGAAGTGGTTGACTGAAGCATCAGAAGCTGATCCTCAGGACTACAATGCGATGTGTCTATCAACCGTGGGAAATGATGGCATGCCATCTGGTCGGATTGTATTGCTCCGCGGTGTGCAGTTGGATGGGTTGAGGTTCTACACGAACTATACCAGCTCGAAAGGTCATGAGCTAGAACTCAATGCCAAGGTGGGGCTCACCTTTTTTTGGAAGGAGCTCGAAAGGCAAGTGCGAATCACAGGCATCGCTGAGCGTTTGTCAGGGGAGGAGAGCGATGCTTATTTCGCGTCACGTCCTAGGTCGAGTCAAATTGGAGCGTGGGCATCCCAACAGAGCCAACCAAATCAGGCGGACGACTTACTCAGTCGATTTGAAAAATTTCAACACGAATTCGAAGACGCTCCCAGCATACCCCGACCAGAGCATTGGGGTGGATATCGTGTGAGAATATTGTCCTGTGAATTTTGGCAAGGCCGCCCGAGTAGGCTTCACGATCGCTGGCGTTATGAGCGAACTGACGATGGGTCTAGCTCATGGTCGGTGACACCGTTGGATCCTTGATGGATTACTCGACTCGAACAACAAGTCCTTTTAAATAGGCTCCTTCTGGATGAAAAGCGCTGACGGGGTGGTCAGCAGGTTGGTGGAGTCGGTAAAGGATTCTAGCTGTTCTACCTGCTTGGATGGCTGCTGCGATAACTGTATTGGTGAACATACGATCATCTACCGCTTGTGAGCAAGAAAATGTAAAGAGAAGGCTTCCGGGCTTCATGGTTTCCAACGCTCTTAAGTTAATTCGCTTGTATCCCTGTATAGCAGCATGCCGGGCTGAAGCACTTTTCGCGAATGCCGGTGGATCCAATATGACGATATCAAAATCTGCGACACCTTCTTTCAGATATTCCATGGCATCGGCTTGAATGGATTGATGCACATCTCCTGAATATCCGTTGGCCAATACATTGGCGTCGCCAATTTCCAATGCACGAGCAGAACTGTCGAGGCTATGCACTTCCGAAGCGCCACCTTTCAAGGCGCTGACTGAAAAGCCACCAGTATAGCTAAAGGTGTTTAAGACTTTTTTGCCCTGAGAAAGTTGTGATAATAGAAAGCGATTTTCTCGCTGATCGACGAAGAATCCAGTTTTTTGCCCCTCAACAAGGTCAATGGCGAATGAATTGCCGTGTTCTTGCGCATCCCAATTTTCCGGTGCATTTCCGAGAACCCAATCATCAGTATTGTTGATGTGGCCATTCTTTCGCAAGACTTTTGCGCTTTTGTTATACGCCCCTTCCAAAGCGTCCTTTAAGGTCTCTTTCAATCCGGCTACAATCCATTCCAAGGATTTGTGCATTCCCAATGAATGCGTTTGAATCACAGCGACTCGGTCGTAGTAATCCACAATTAACCCCGGAAGTCCATCTCCTTCAGCATGAATCAAACGGCAAATGTTTTGCCCCTCTGCTTCGATTAGATTCAAATCTCTTCGAACAGCAATCGCTTGGGATATTTTTTCAAGAAAGAAGGGAGCATCGGGAATGGTTTCATCAAAAGAAATCATTCGAATGGCGATTGAGGTTCCTTTCGAATAATGCCCGTAACCCAAGTGTCCTCCCTTGTTGGAGCAAACCTGAACTAAGTCACCATCCAGAATCCCTTCATCTAAATTCTTAATGGCTCCACTGAACACCCAAGGATGTCTTCTTCGAATGCCTTCGTCCTTTTTTGCTTTTAGTTGTATGCGCTTGATGTCCACCATGGCCGCGAAGTTAACAAGGGTTCAGTTCGAACGCCTTGGAAAAATAGAATCTCCTTGAATGGTGACGGTGCCATCCTCTCTCAAAGCCCTGAGCGCATTCAGTTTGCTCTGATGTTCGATCAGAGGGAATGTCCAAAGCCACGCTGTAATGGAGACTCCTGCTCTAGGAATTGCAGCAACGATTGATCTCGAATTTGAACGGATGGAAGTACGGCAGTGATCGCATACACCACACAATGTGAGTTCTTTGCCGGCGAAATACTTTTCAATTTCTAAGGCTTTGCAAGTTTGAACTTCAAGATATTGCTTCATGACTTGCCATTTTGCATGAGTGACTTCTCGTCTTGTTTCAAGAAGGGACTTCGAAATGGTCAAAGTTTCTGAGCGGATTCTTGCAGTTTTCCATAAAATGGTCAGTGCCGAGTTTAGTTGGATGCGTTCAATCCATCCCCATGCATCCAATTGATTCAACGCCGACGTGATTTGAGATTCAGAAAGTGAGGTAGAACGGGTTAATTGGGTGATTGGAATGCGATGCAGTCGTTTCGATTCTCCGGCATGCCGAACGAGCCAATCTCCCAGAATTGACACCGGAATGGAGCGGTCTAGTGAATTGAGCCCGTTTTTCAAGGATGTGCTCATAACCAATGAGACGTCATCTGAAGCTGTTTGCTCTTTCCATTCGAGCAGGCCTTCCTTTTGCAACAATCTTAAACTCGACTCGAGAAGCTTTCGGCTCGTTTGGTGCTGCTTCAACCAAGATTCCGGTTCAAACACCGTTGGTTTTTCAGGGCAATCCCCAATCGCGACACTTCCTTGGTTGGCTAAGCCTTGATAGACTGATTGGATAAAAAGAAGTGGGGGGAACATCTCTTCAATGTTCTTTTGAGCGACTTCAATTGCTCTAGCTGAAGGAAAAATAACGCAAGTGGATGGCTTTCCGTCTCGTCCCGCTCTACCAGCTTCTTGAAGATAGCTTTCCATGTCAGTCGGCACGTGTGCGTGAAAAACCCAGCGAACATCTCCTTTGTCAATTCCCATGCCAAAAGCGCTTGTGCATGCGAGAACTTGTGTTTTGCCATTCATCCAGCGGGCTTGACGATTTTCCCGTTCTCGGGAAGTTAGTCCTGCATGATAGGCTTCAGCTTCAACGCCGAATTGGACCAATCTTTGCGCTATTTTTTCTGCGGTGTATCGTGTCCCTGAATACACCAACCCTGATCCGCGCATGCGCCTGGCGCTCTCTAAAACCATGCGTTCAGCATCGCCCAGGGAATACACGCCAAACATCAGGTTGGGGCGCCGCATAGGGGCTCTATACACTGAAGCGCTTTGCATGGAAAGTTGAGAGGCAATGTCAGCAGCAACAAGTGCCGTCGCTGTGGCGGTGTAGGCTCCCCAAACTGCATTTGGACACAGAGATCTCAGGGCCATTATTTCTCGAAATGCTGGCCTGAAATCATGTCCCCATTGAGAAATACAGTGCGCTTCATCGATGGCAATGGTGCGTATATCCATGCGCTCAATACGGGCCAAAAAAACAGGGTGCTTCAGACGTTCTGGTGCCACATAAAGAAATTTCAATCCTCCAAAAACAGCATTGTTCATGATGCGGTCAATGTCCTTGCTGTCCGAATTGGAAGAAATGAAATCGGCAGAGATGCCTTTTTGTTTCAAGGCATTCACCTGATCACTCATAAGTGCAATTAGAGGCGAAATGACCAAACAAAGCCCGCCGCGAATCAGCCCAGGTATTTGGAAGCAAATGGACTTGCCGGCGCCGGTGGACATAATTGCCAGTGTGTCTTGTCCTGAACAAAGGGACATGATCGGAGCGGTCTGTTCGCTGCGGAATGTATCATGTCCCCAATGTTCTTTGAGCAATTTGACTGCCAAAGAAAGTTGAGGGGATGAATGCATTTAAAGGTCAGCTAATTTTACTGGAACGAATGGATGCGCGAACTTCGCATCTTTATTGAGAAACAAAGGTCATGCGGAACATCGTAACGGGGAACTGGAAAAGCAACAAATTGTGGGATGAAGCCGACAAATTAATGAGCGAGCTGGTGACAGGAATTCAATCATCAGGGAACACAGAAGTCATGGTGGCTCCGCCAACGCCATTTTTAGCTGCGTTGCAGTCGAAATACAACGACCAAATTTCTTTGGCGAGCCAGCAGTGCAGCGCAAACGGAGAGGGTGCGTTTACGGGTGAGCATACAGCTTCGATGTTGAAATCAATCGGTGTGACATCTGTGCTCATTGGTCATTCCGAACGGCGAGAGTCCTTCGGCGAAACAGACGAGGCTGTGGCATCCAAGATGGAACGGACGTTGGAGGCTGGATTGCGGGCAATCTTGTGCTGTGGAGAAAATCTGGATGAACGGGATGCAGGGAACCATTTTGAGAGGGTCTTGGGCCAATTGTCCCATGCCTTGAAAAACGTGGATGCGGCTGGAATGGAACAGGTGGTGATTGCTTACGAACCGATTTGGGCCATCGGCACAGGTCGCACAGCTTCAGCTGCCCAAGCTCAAGAAATGCACGCGACGATCCGACAGCACCTGTCAACACTTTACAATGAAACTGTCGCATCATCTACACGGATTCTTTACGGAGGAAGCTGCAAGCCTTCCAATGCGCTTGAAATATTCACACAACCCGATGTGAACGGCGGATTGATCGGTGGAGCTTCTTTGAATTCTTCGGATTTTCTGGCCATTGTTGCAGCTTCGAATGAGGCCATTTCCAAAGCTGTATAAAGTGACTGAAAACCCGACTTTTCTCAAGCTCACGCTGACCATCAAGCCGTTACTTCCTGCGCGAGAAATAGCCGTTGCCTGGCTGGACACATGTGGGTTTGACATGTTTGAAAATGGTGCAGAGGGCATGGTGGCGTACGGGAAGAAATCTGAGATTGATATCCCATCATGTGATTCTATTCTGTTGGATTTAAAGGAGATAGCAGAAATAAAATTCGAATTTGAAACCGTTCAATCAGAGAATTGGAATGCCGCATGGGAAGCAGATTACCCCGCGATTGATGTAGATGGTTTGGCACACATGCGGGCACCATTCCACCCAAAACCGTCGGGTGGATTGGACATCATCATCCAGCCGCAAATGTCTTTTGGCACCGGGCACCACGCCACGACTTGGCAGATGCTCAGAAGGCTGCTGGACGAGACGACCCTTGGCTTGTCGGTTTTGGATATGGGATGTGGTACTGGAGTCTTGGCCATAGCGGCTCACTTGCTCGGTGCGAAGGAAGTGGTTGCCATAGATGTGGACACCTGGTCTTTCGAAAACACGCAATCGAACTATAGTCTCAATGACCTTGATTCTCGCATCATTCCTGGTGAAGTTCTCCTAGGCGATGCCGATTTACTTGCTACGATGAACGAACGATTTGATTTGCTTTTGGCGAATATCAATCGAAATGTTCTCTTGTCTGACATGCATTCTTATGACCGGGCATTGAAGCCTCAAGCAAGAATTTTAATGAGTGGTTTTTTCCCGAATGATTTGCTTCCGCTTCAAGCTGTGGCGACAGAATTAGGATGGACGTTTCATTCAGCGACTGAGCGGGAAGGATGGTGTTGTGCTTTGTGGGAAAAGTCACACCGTTAAAGCCAATTCACATGCCGAGTGGTCGTAATTTCGAATCATGCAACGTTCGATCAGGCACAAGATTCTCAATAAGATTGATTTGCCAAAAGGCGTGATAACGGGGGGCTTCTTGTTTTGGATTGCACTGTTTCCGCTCGGTGTGTTCGGGCAAGCTTATGTTTCAGATTGCGAAATCCTTGGAGAGCAGTTGGAAAAGGAGTTGGCGCAGTCAAGCAGCGAACATGCTAAATGGGTAAAGAAGAGCTTGAAGCCGAAGTTGTGCGATTTAGAACTGCGTTCAACACAGTTGGATTCAATTGCTCTCTTTTGCAACGCACTCGATGAAAAGCGCATTACAACATCCAAAGGATTTCTTGATTATCTCTTGTCGATAGAACAGCTCATTCTTCGAAAAGATCCTGAGTTGTGGAAGTCTTGGCACCATGTAGTGAATGCGATGTTGGAAAATAAGAAATGGAAACGCGATTTGGCTCCATTCCTGAAATTAAGTCCCGCACTGATTCGAGAGCAAGCCTTGTCGCTTTCTGCTGGCGCGACTTGGACATTGGAGGATGTTCCATTCGAATTGAGCGTCGATTCCGTGCCATTGCTCACGTTTCAAAACGCGCGATTGATTGGGAAGAATAAAAACGATCGCATTGAGGTGGAGAGAACAAGCGGTGTTTGGGACTTGACGACGAATCGTATTCAGCTTTCAGGCGGGAAGCTTCCTTGGACTGGAACACAGTTTGACTCCTTGGGTTACTACGCCGAACTCGGCCCCTTTGAATTGAAATTGAACAGCAACGGATTCTCTTGCGGTGAGGCGACTTGGCACGCGGACCTCATTGCCAATCCTCTGCAAGGGCGGGTCACAACGAAGCTTCAAAACATCTCGAAGCAAGACAGCAAGACGTATCCCCGATTCAATAGTGATTTCGACATTATTCGATTGGAAGGGCTCTACGAAGGTGTCATTTATGAGGGTGGGATGTCTGTGAAAGGCGCCCGGATTAGCGGTATTGGCAGTCCTGACGAACTAGCCAAAGTGGATGTTTTTCGAAATGACACGGTTTTCATGACCTTTCAATCCACTGAATTTCTGTTTTCACCTCGAGGTTTTTCTTCATCACATAGTCGAATGATATTGTCGTTTAGAAACGATACGATTGGCCATCCTGATGTGAGCGTTCGACTCGATGATGAATCGGGTTTTTTCCGTGTAATGCGACAAACAGAGGGTTTGGGTCAACAGTCATTCACGGACAGCTACCATGATATATCGTGGGATGTAGACGGCTTCACATGGAATCGAAAAGAATCGAAAGTCTCCATTGGGTCCGTTTTTGGAGGAAGTTCAAAGGCCGGGGTTTTCGCGAGCGATGCCTTTTTTAAACGAGAATCATTTTTGATGATGAAGGGCATTGGAGACATTCATCCTTTATCACGCGTGAAAGACTTTGTTGAGGATAGTGGGCAAAGGGAATTTTCAAGCGAAGATTATGCGCGATTCATTCACATGAGTGAGTTGCAAGCACGCGTAGAATTGCTCAACCTTGCGAATGCAGGCTTTGTTTACTTCGATCCTGAAACGAGTTGGTGTGTGGTTCTACCAAAAGTGTTTTCGAACATCAGAAATTTTAGTGGACGAGAGGACTATGATGTTTTGCAGTGGCAGTCCTCTCCCAAATCAGGAGCCAATGCAGAGTGGAGCTTGTTGAATGGATTTATGTCAATTTATGGCGTCGACTATGTTTTTCTCAGTGATTCGCAGGACGTGAAGATTGTGCCAAGGAATAGAGAGGTTGTACTTTCTGACAACCGTGACTTCACATTCAATGGTCGATTGATCGCAGGAAATCTGGACATGAATGGAGAGGGCTTCTCTTTTGATTACGACTCGTTTTCCATTGAATTGAATCAAATCTCATCGGTCAACCTATCGGTGAATGAAGACTCAAACCTCGATGCAAGGGGCAATCCCTTCAAGCAACGGGTCCGCACAGTTTTGTCTGAGGTCTCGGGCACATTGGCCATCGATCATCCCAATAACCGATCTGGGGTTTGGTCGCGGCTTCATGCAGAATACCCCATATTCACAAGCATTGATCCCAGCTTTGTGTATTTTGATCAACCAGAGTTGTACCAGGGCGCCTACAAGCGAGACGCCTTCTATTATGCTGTTGACCCATTCGTCCTCAAAAGATTGGATGACCTGACCAGTGAGACTCTCAAATTCAATGGGACGTTGGTCTCAGCCGGGATCTTAGCAGACCTGCAAGAGCCGCTTCGAGTGATGGATGACATGCATTTGGGCTTTCAGTCAGAGACACCTCAAGTAGGTCAGGTTGTGTATGGTACTTCGGCGCGTTTCACCAACGGAGTTATTCTCAATGGCAGTGGGCTGCAGGGGGCTGGTAGAATAGATTTCTTGACAGCAGAAATACGGAGCAATCAGCTTGTTTTCCTTCCGGATTCAACCATAGGATATGCTGAATGGATGGTCAATGACCGCAGTGCATCCTCTGACGTTCCAAGTTTGAAAAACAAGGATGGTTATGTTGTTTTTAGGCCGTTGGTTGAGGAGTTGGAAATGCGCTCAGGTGAAGAACCTTTGGCGCTTTTTGACGAAGATGTATTTCTTGAAGGCCACTCCACACTTTCAAATTCGGGCCTAACAGCCTCCGGTCTGATTGTCTTTTCAGACGCTTCCTTGACCTCATGTGATTTTAACTTGAAGGAGCGTCAAATCCTCTCGGATTCTGCAGCTTTTCAAGTCTCAGGTAGAACGAGTGGAATCGCTGCATTTCAGACCAATGATGTTCGCTGTCAAGTAGATTTCGATGAACGCATTGGAGATTTTATGCCCAATTCAGGGGAAACTAAAATTGAGTTGCCCATTCAGCAGTACATCTGCTACATGGATCGATTCAGATGGTTTATGGATCAAGATGCCGTGGATCTTATATCGGACCGCCAAACCGAAAATCTTCCTTTTGACTTCAGTGAAGATCGTAAGATTTCGAATTTCGTTTCAGTTCATCCAGAGCAAGATTCATTGCATTTCTTAAGCATCCGAGCAACCTACCGCATCGAGGATGATTTCCTGCGTTGTCAAGACGTGAAAGAACTGGCCATTGCAGACGCTCGAATCTTTCCAGATAGTGGAATTGTCATCGTAAGGAAAGGAGCTCAAATTGATCAATTAACCAATGCTGGACTGGTAGCCAATGACGTGACCCGTCAACACTACATTGATGGCGCGAACTTAACGGTCAGAGGTCGCTTGTCGTTTGAAGGACAAGGGGACTACCGTTACCGCAGCATCCTTGGAGATACCACGTATATTTTCATGGATGAGATCTATGTGGATGAATCCTATCAAACCAGAGCAAATGGGCAAGTGGTGGCGCGGGATGGATTTGCACTTGGTCCGGCATTTGGATTTGCGGGCCTGGTCAACATGGCGTCGTCTGAACCCAATTTATGGTTTGAGGGAGGAGTTAAATTGCTAAAACCATGCGATCAATTTTTGTCAACTTGGATTCATTTTGAATCTTTTTTGGATCCGCTGGATTTGGCCATCCCCCTGGATACAAACGTCAGGGATGTGGACGGAGATCTCCTTGCCTACGGTTTAATGGCATCGTCCCAAGCTCCCTTTTCAATTCAATCTGGCTTTCTTGATCCGCTAGGGGATGACACGGACATAAAATTAATGCCGGTCGAAGGCGCTCTTCGATTTGCTGATGATCATTACGTGATTTCTTCATTGGAAAAGTTTGAAAATGCATCCGCTGCAGGCAATCGGATCAACTTGAATGTCAATCAATGTGACTTGTCAGGTAGCGGCGACATGTCCTTGCCGTTTAACTTCAACCTTGTTTCTCATGATTTCGCTGGAGAATTTTTTCAGGATGCTCAGAACAGGCATCACGTGAAAGGAACTTTTCGCCTAGATTTTCATTTCGAGGATGATTTGTTCGAGAGAATGACAGAGCAAATACCATCCTGGGTTTCATCGGAACCAGTCGATGTGGGGCAAACCAATTACGAACAGGCGCTTGTTTCGTGGCTTGGAAAGGAAAAGAGTGAGAAATTATTGAATGACCTTGCGATGACGGGGCAGATCAAAAATGTACCTAAGAAGCTGCAGAACAGCCTGGTGTTTACAGGTGTAGATTTCATTTGGGATAACAACGAGGAGATGTTTGTATCCGAAGGAAACATTGGGCTTGTCACTTTAGGAAAACACTTGGTATTCCAAGAAATACCGGGTAAAATTGAGCTGATTCGCAGTCGAAGCGGAGACGCTTTCCGTCTTTATTTGCATGGAGATGAAGGCAATTGGTATTACTTCGAATACAAGCTAGGAAAGCTGAATGTATCCTCACCCGACCTGATTCTATTGACGATGATTG
>CALGEI010000123.1 GCA_937881575.1 uncultured Flavobacteriales bacterium
GCAGACTATTGGATCGCGCAGATGAGATCATCGAAGTCAACCACTTCGAAGACCCGACCTACAAAGTCGTTACGGACAAGGCTTGACCTTCCTTGATGCCTGGATTACAGGTCATTGAATCATGATGAAACCAAGGTCGAGGAACCCAGAAGAATTGATCGGACCGGATGCCGATCCGGTCATGGCCGCCGACGAAGCTTCGATGCGGATGATTTCGCCATTTCTCACATCTGCTGACAAGAAGAGTTCGCAGTCAAAGGTGTGAATGGACCAACCGCCGCCAATTGTGCGAGCGTCCAATGGCACGTTTTCGTGATACACGGTGATATCCGCTTGCGTCACAGGTCCCCAGATTTCAGCCACTCCACATTGGATCTGAAAAATGGCCTGTTCAGCATAACCATAAGCCCCCTCTTCATACGAGCAGGTGCCATCCTCCTCCTTCGCACGCGGGTTGAAATTATCGGCATGAGGCTCCGTGCACCCTTCACGAGAACAACTGGATCCCATCACCAAAACGACGAGAAACCACATCCCACAAGCACGATGACTCATCAATGGCATGGACGAAAGATAATGGACATAATGCCGGTGCCATTCTGATCTAGCGCTGGGCCACAACGAACAGCTTCCCATTGTTAGCCTCCTTACCTGAAGCATTATCGTAGCCCAACGTGATCATTTCCAGGATGGTGAATCCCGCTTTTTGCACCAACGCCATCAAACCTTCTTGCGTGCAATAATGCAGAAAAGCCTGCTCTTCTCCTTGATTTCGACGGTAGAACACATCGCCCACCTCATAGCCCTGACTCGCCAATCGTTGGTGTTCAAATTGGGCCAAAGCCGCAGGGCCCCATTCGTTGTCGTCGGCAATATCGAAGGCATCAAAAATCAAAAAACCACCCTTCCTTAACATCGCATGTGCGCTACACAATACTTTCAAGCGACTGGCTTCATCCGGCAAATGACCGTAGGCGTATAGCAGCGTGACCGCATCAAAGGCTGGTAAGTCCAACTCACTGGCTATGGACGACAAGGACCCCACACGGGTGTTTACTCCGCGTGCCGTTGCCTGCTGTGCCATGGCCTCACTCAAATCAATTCCATGCATGGAATAGTTCAATCCGCTTTGGGCCTGAATCCCTTGGGCCCTTCTCCCCGTGCCGCACGCCATGTGCATGACATCTTTTAACGGCTGAACTGCATGCAGTGATTGAAAACACGATGCTACCTTGATGTCAATGGCTTGGGTATATTGTTTGCGCTTGAGGACTTGAGCATCTTGAGCATCATAAACCGCTGCTTGCTCATCAAAATAGTTGGACACCATTTTTTCAATCACAGCCGGGTCAGGCTTCGGCACCACATTGCATTGAACATGTGAAGACGACACAATGGGCTTGAATTGAAAGGCATTGGCCTCCATCGAGCGGTAACAATCAGCAGGCAAATTCATTGAAGCCGTTGGCGCCTTTTCATTGCAGACATAGCGGCTTCCAGTCTCTAAATCATACAAGGCCAAACCGTCCAAGGTGTCCAGCGCTGGATAATAGAAATGCAGCGTTATCAGGGGTTCTGTCGTGCTGCCATTTCGAATCTTGTGCAGCGTGCCGTCAGGCTCTGGAACAATACCTCCGGGATAAGCCCGCAGCATGTCGACTCGTTCGAGCTCCGTCCCGGTCAATCGATACGATACGTTTTCCAACGTTCCTTGAAGGCACACGACGGACCCCCAAAATCCCTCGTGGTGATGCACCGCACTTTCCACGCCCGGGGGCCAATGGAGCAGGACCACTTCGAAAGGCTCAAGGCATAGAATATTCCGCGCATAATCTGCAAGATCTTCTATCGGCGGCACTGCCGATTGCCAGTCCATCGACAACCAATCCCGCGATTCCACCCAACGACAAAGAGAATCGTAGTTCAATGGATGAGGAGCGATTGATTCAAGCTGTTCAACCAGTTCATTGATGGATGGAAGGCTTGTTGCAGGCATCATGTTTTTCAGGTATTAAAAGACGCAATTCCAAACGACCGCACAGTGCTGTTTGGGTTCGTGAAGTTAGTTCGAGCACGGGGCCACTTCCAAGCACTGTTGCCGCACCCCCTTATAAATTATTGGCTACCCCACTTGTCATCCTAGAATTCCTCCCCTGCGGTTGGTCTATCTTTGGAGCATGCTATCGCTTCGCGGCATACAAAAATCTTACCCCCTCGCTGGAGGACAACTGCCTGTTTTGAAGGGCATTGACTTAATCATTGAGCAAGGGGAGATGGTTGCCATTATGGGTTCCTCAGGCAGCGGCAAGTCCACGCTACTCAATGTGCTCGGATTGTTGGACAGCTTTGATCAAGGCTCTTACCACCTGGACGAAGTGGACATGTCCGAATTGACGGAAAGACAGGCCGCTCGATACCGCAGCCGTTTCTTAGGATTTGTTTTCCAGTCCTTCAACCTCATCGCTTTCAAAAGCGCATTGGAAAACGTAGCACTTCCTCTGTTTTATCAAAAGATTGCTCGACGGGAGCGCCAAAAAAGAGCTCTGGCGATGTTAGAGCGCTTGGGAATGGGGGATCGTGCAAACCACCTTCCCAGCGAACTTTCTGGTGGACAAAAGCAACGGGTCGCTATGGCCCGAGCGCTGATTACGACTCCGAGGGTTATCCTGGCTGACGAGCCCACTGGTGCTTTGGACAGTGTGACATCCAATGAAGTCATGGACGTCTTGCGCGAAGTCAACAGCACCGGGATCACCGTCATCATTGTCACGCATGAAGCCGACATTGCCGCTCGGTGTGATCGGACGATCCGATTGAAAGACGGCCGCATTGTCGAAGACGGAAACAGCACCGAAGTGGTCGAACCCACAGCGAATGGTTATACTCCCGAGCCTTCATGATTTTCTCGAGAGAACTGTGGATTGAGATCGGACACACGGTCATTGCCAATCCGATGAGAACAGCGCTAACCGGCCTATCGGTCGGATTGGGTATTTTTATTCTCGTCGTGATGCAAGGCCTTGGGTTCGGATTGCAGAATGGAGTTCAGCAGGACTTTGGAGATGAGGCGAGCAATTCCCTTTGGATTTCAACTTCCCGGACGACATTGCCTTTTCGAGGACGCCAAGCCAATCGCTCCATCGAATTGCGCAACGCAGACAAAGAAATCCTGACCGATAAACTGTTCGAAACACCCCAACACTCCGCAAGGCGAATGCTTTGGGGATCGAACATCCAAGCGGGCAATGAAGAAGGTCGTTTTGCTGTTGTAGGCGTGAATGAAGACTACGATCAACTCGAGAGCATCCCACTCGTCAACGGACGTTGGCTGCATCAAGATGACGTAGCACAGTCCGCCAAGATTTGCGTCATTGGACAAACCATTGTCGACGATCTGTTCAAAAAAAGAAACCCCATTGGGGAGTACATACGGCTTCGAAATGTGACGTTCCGAGTTGTTGGGACCTTTTCTCAATCGGGCAGTCGATGGAAAAACAGCATGGCATTTGTTCCGATCACCACGCTGCAACGCGTTTTTGAAGGAGCCGATCAGGTCGGGCGCGTCATCGTCTCCACGGGAGATCATAGCGTAGAAGAGGCTTCTGCAATGGCCTCATTGGCCGATGGTGCGATGCGCACACGGCATGCTGTTCATCCGGATGACCAGCGGGCCGTCCGTGTTGAGGACAACAACGAAGAGTTTGCGATGTACCAGCGCATTTTCATGGGAATCCGATTGTTCATTTGGGTCATAGGTGGCTTCACTTTGTTCGCTGGCGCCATTGGAGTCGCCAACATCATGTCCATTGTGGTCAAGGAGCGGACGGTCGAAATTGGCGTTCGCAAGGCACTCGGTGCGACTTCAGGCAGCATTGTCACCCTCATTGTGGTAGAAGCCATAGCCTTGACGAGCATCAGTGGAATCTTGGGAATGATCTCAGGCGTGCTCACGCTTGAATTTGTTGCGCCCTTTGCAGAACACGATTATTTCAGCAACCCGGCCGTCAACCTCAACGTCACCATGATCGCCCTTGGGGTGCTCATTCTATCTGGAGCGTTGAGCGGCCTCGCACCTGCCCTGCGCGCTGTGCGCATTCGTCCCATTGAAGCGTTGAGGTACGAATGAAGACTTTCGACCCCGATCGCATCATTGAGCTCGTACAAGTCATTGTACGCAATCCCATGCGCGCTTTCCTTTCGTCTTTGGGGGTAGGTTGGGGATTGTTCATGATCATCATTACGGTGGGCTCGGCTCGTGGACTTGAAAACGGAGTGCGAGCGGACATGGGCAACGACGTGGCCAACAGCATGTTCATGTGGGCCCAGAGCACGAGCAAACCATACAAAGGGTATCAACGCGGCCGGTCATTGGAACTCGATCTCGCTGATGTCGCGTGGCTCGAAGAAAATTCACAGCACCTGGACTTGGTCGTCCCTGAGATTCAGTTGGGCGGCTATCGCGGCAGCAACAACGTGACCCGAGCCGCAAATACTGGCGCTTTTGATGTACATGGCGTCGATGAGAACTATCCCCAAGTGAATCCGTTTCGCATCACACGCGGACGGTTCTTGAACCCCGGAGATTTGAATGTCGAACGAAAAGTTTGTGTGATCGGCAGTCGCGTCGAAACGGTCTTGTTCGATAAAGGGGAAGACCCGCTCGGTGAAATGATCCAAATCCAGGGCGTTTTGTTCCGTGTCGTCGGCGTCTATAAACCCAAAGGCACAGGAGAAGATGCCGAAAACGAAGCCGAGAGCATCTACATTCCGTTCACCACTTTCGGCAAAGCCTTTCACACCGGCGACCGCGTGGAGTGGTTATCGGTACTGATCCGTCCGAATGTAGACGCCAAAGAAGCCGAGCAGGCTACGAAAGATTTGCTTCTGCTCCGACTCAATGCCCACCCTGAAGACAAACGTGCGATTGGCGCCTGGTCCATGGCAGAGGAATTTCAACAAGTGGAATCCGTATTTGGCGCCATGCGTCTCGTCTCGTTGCTCTTTGGGGCATTGGCGCTTTTGGCCGGTGTGATTGGCATTACCAACATCATGCTGATTTCCATCAAAGAACGCACCAAGGAACTGGGCATTCGTCGTTCACTTGGGGCTACGCCGCAGCGCATCATTCAACAGATTCTCGGAGAAACCTTGTTTCTCACCATCCTAGCCGGTTTGTGCGGATTGATTTTGGGAGTCGGCTTGTTGGAATTGCTGGATGGCTTCATTGAGGACGGCGGCGATGCTGGAGTGTTTCGCCATCCCGAAATCGACCTAAAAACTGTGCTCAACGTTTTGATCATCTTACTCGGAATGGCACTGTTAGCGGGTATCTTGCCCACGCTCAGAGCCCTTTCCATCCGTCCTGTTGTCGCCTTGCGCTCCGAAGGATAACCTCATCATTCGAATTAGAAAACCGATTCAGCAACATGAAAAAAGGCCGTCTACTCCCCTTATTTCTTTTCGTCATTCTCGTCCTGGCAGGCGCGGGATACACCTTGAATCACTTGTATGAAAAAGAGCAAGCGCCGCAGGCGAAGTTCAACGTCGAAACGCCTCGCATTGATGATATCGTTTTAAAAACGGTCAGTTCAGGCACCATCGGCCCCCGCAAAGAGATTGCCATCAAACCACAGATCAGTGGGATTGTGGACGAATTGTATGTCGAGGCCGGACAAACGGTTGTCAAAGGCCAGCAACTGGCACGCGTGCGCGTCGTGCCTGACATGGCGCAACTCGCCTCCGCACAAAGTCGTGTAGAACGCAGTCGCATTGCCTTAGAAAACACGACAAACCAATTTGAACGGCAGGAGAACCTGCTGAAGTCCGGCGTGATTTCAGCCCAAGATTTCCAAGTCACCGAAACGGCTTATCTGCAGGCCCAGGAGGAGATGCTCGCAGCAGAAGACAACTTGCTGATTGTCAAAAAAGGAGCTGCAAATCGAGCTGGAGAAACAACCAACACACTCATATCAAGCACCGTGGACGGCATGGTACTCGACGTACCCGTTGAAGTTGGGAACCAGGTAATTCAAGCGAATACGTTCAATGAGGGCACCTCCATTGCGAGCGTTGCTGACATGTCCGATCTCATTTTCCGAGGCAAGATCGACGAAAGTGAAATTGAAAACCTGCACGTTGGGATTCCTTTGATTCTATCCATTGGTGCCATGCCGGGGCGAAAATTCAATGCGATTTTGGAGTACATCGCTCCCAAGGGCATGCCGGAGAATGGCGCGGTCCAATTTGAGATTCGTGCAGCAGTCGAACTCGCTAAAGATGACTTCATTCGAGCAGGCTTCAGCGCAAACGCAGATGTCGTGTTGGATCAACGAAAGCAGGTCCTGTCGATCAGCGAGTCCCTGGTGCAGTTCGATGGTCCCACCACATTTGTCGAGGTCCAGACTTCGTCGCAACAATTTGAACGACGTGATGTCAGCCTGGGACTTTCTGACGGCCTCACCGTTGAAGTGTTGGGGGGCGTTTTGATTGAAGATTCCATCAAACGATGGAACCAACCGATTTTCGAGTGATTGGGACTGGAACCCCATTTCGTTGAGCCTACAGAATATCGGCTAACTTGAGTGCCATGTTGCCTCAAGACCCCTCGGAAAGAGAATCACTCTATCGTCGCAATCCCGACGCATTCCGAAAAGCTTGGGAGCAGGAAATTGTGGAAGGCCAGAGCAATGACCTCCGCGCAGCTTGGGAAGCGCGATTCGAAATCGACATGCCGTCAGACGTTCCGCTTCTTGAACAAAGCACGCGTCCATTCCATTTTCCGATTGCCGCCTCCTTCTTCATTGCTGTGATCCTGCTCATCCCTTATTGGCGGACGGGGACATTCGATCTCGAATGGGCCGTGCCCT
Organism: uncultured Flavobacteriales bacterium; assembly: GCA_937881575.1. Lineage (GTDB taxonomy): Bacteria > Bacteroidota > Bacteroidia > Flavobacteriales_D > Sanyastnellaceae > UA16. The sequence goes on from CALGEI010000123.1 coordinate 6,867, forward strand.
ATTTGGCGACGCTCGCCTTCGGCCCTTTCTTACTTTATTACGGATGGGGTCATGTCCGTTTTATAGTCCTCAGTGCCAGCATGGCCGTAGTGCTCGCCCTTTTCTGGTTTGGGTTTGAGGACTGGCTGCTTTTGGACATTCTCGAATCAGGTGCAGACAAAGGCTTTAATGTGGGAATCGCACGGCAAATGGCGGCACAATCCGGCCGGCTGATGCTGCTTCATTGGCCCATTCTTTTGTTTGGGTTGACCGCGAGCATTTGGGTTTCGAAAACTCCCGGAATGCAACGGGTCGATTTTATTCATCACGCAATTCAAGTCGCCATCCATTGCGCCATCATTGTTGTGACGGGGTTTGCGTTGACGGGATTGACCTACATGCTCATCGACGTCCTGCTCGGGTTCGAATACACGGAAGAACTCATGACCCACTTGATGACGTGGGGAGCCTCGGGTGCTTTGGTATTTGGGCACGCCGTGTGGCGGAGTCACCCCACCGCTTTGGATCGAATCTTGCCGCTGATAGCCCGCATTTTCATCCCCTTATTTTGTCTTTTAGAGGTGGGATTTCTCAGCGTGTATGTCGCAAAAGGGCTGGCCATTTTAAGCCATGATCGCGAAACACTTTTCATCATGAACTTGCTCCTCTTGGCCGTTCTGATGCTGGTGATTTTGCATGCTGCATTTGAAACCATACAATCCCGGTTCAACCAAATACTGCTCTGTGCCATTGTCTCATTGGGCGTTGTAGCTGGACTCATTGGCATCGTGGCGATTGCATCTCGCTTGTGGGAATTTGGCCTCACCCCCAACCGTTTGGTCGTCTTCATCTCCAACATCCTCTTGATCGGGACGTTGGGTTCTTTGCTCTGGAGCATGGCCCGCAATCCATCCAAGGATTCCACACAAACAGTGCGGCTTTCCCTCAATCAATCCCTGCCCATTTTCATTGCCTGGGCGGCCGTGGTCACATTCCTGTTTCCTCTCCTATTCGGATTGCCTGTATTGTTGGGTCAGTGATGGCCTTCCAATGGCAGCATGCACTCTTATTCATGCGACAGGAAGAATCGATTGGACTACAAAGAGCACCCGTGTCAATTGCAACAACAGCGTCAGCGAACGACAAGCACCGTTCCTGAATACTCCTGAAGGGGCGGTGCAAACAATTCGCCTTCATCAAAGGCCACCTTCAAGCGCCAAACGTACAGACCGTCCTGAGCGAAATAACCGCTGTGGGAGGATAACGCGGGATCACCTTCGACCTCGCCAATCCAACCCATCGCGGGGTCAGAGGAAGCGAAAACAAGCTCACCCCACGTGTTCCATATTTCAAATGTATAGTCCACCGGCTCGCAAGCGATCACAGGCCGAAACATGTCATTGTAGCCATCGTTGTCTGGAGAGAATGCGCTTGGCACATACGCTTCACACCCGCATGGAATGAGCTTGATTTCAAATCCATCGGAGACGGATTCACACACATTGCTCACTTCGACTTCAAACAACCCCGAACGCGCCAATGCAATGGAGGGCGTGTTTTGTCCCGTACTCCAAGCATAGGAAATGGGGAAAATACTGACGGGATTCGCTGCTGTTATCGCAAGCTCTTCACCCTCGCATAGCTCATAGAGTCCCTCCAATGAAAGCATGAGAGGCGCCGCTTTGAAGATCTGAACGGTATCGGTCCATGTGCAGCCGTTGATGAAGGTGGTCGCCGAGTACATGCCCGGAGAACTCACATCAATATCGGAGGTCGTTTGGCCCGTATTCCATTGCACGGTGGAGCCTTCTAACATCGGGTACACAAACAAATAGGCGGATTCATCAGGACACAGCATGCGATCCTCATCCAGGTTAAAAATGGGCAAAGGTTGCACAGCGACAACAACCGTATCCGAGCTTGAACAACCGTTTTCGGTCACCACGACAGCATAGGTCCCCGCAGCGCCCGTTTCCAAAACCGCCGTACTAACGCCGTTGGACCATTCGGTGGCATCCGCTAACGGCAAGTTCGTATTCAAGGCCACTTGCTGCCCTGAGCAAAGCTGAATGTCTGGACCAAGTTCCAAATTTGGAAGGGGAATGTTCGTTGCCGTCATCGTCGCCTCATAGACACATCCTTGAATTGGGGTGCTGAGCGTGTAGATTCCAGGGCTTGTGATCCACAGGCTGGAATTGCTCTCCCCGGTGTTCCACTGATATTGAGGTGCACCTCCGGCCGCCGAAATGAGCATACTATCCCCTGCGCACATGGATACCGAAGCGGGGATGTTGGCATCGAAGAAAGGGGCGTAATCCACCTCCATTGTATCCGTCGAAACACAGGCCCCGATCACGATTTCTACCGCCACGACTTGGTCTTCACCTCCCACCGTGATCTCAGCCAATCCGTCGAATGATTGTCCGTTCAACCACCATTGGGTTTCACTGGCGTTGTACCCACTCAACAAGTCCAGCGTTTCGTTTTCACACAGGACCACATCAAGGCCTAAATCCACACCCACATTCGCAGAAGGATAGACTTCCACCTCATTCTCAAACACACAACCGAGCAAAGCGGTGCTCAGAACATACAATCCAGCGGCATTGACCCATTGGCTTTCTTGATTGATGCCGTTGGTCCAAGTATAGCTCTCAGCCCCCGGCAAGGCCTCTAAATACAAACTGTCCTCCACACACAACGCTAGACTTTCCGGCAACCCTGCATCAAAGAAGGGCACATGACTGTAAGACACCGTGTCGTAGGTCACACATGCTCCAATCGTCACTTCGACGATGGCGTTGATCGCTTGGTTTGAGACGGTCACAGAGTTTGAGCTCACACCCAATAAATCTCCATCCAAGAACCACGTGGTTTGCAAGGCATTGTAACCGCTACTGAGCGTCAATGATTCTTCATCGCACAAAATTCCGTCCGCTCCCAAATCAACGCCCGCATTCAATGAATTCACCGCATTCACGGTCGAAGAGAAGGTACACGCCTCTGGGGTCGTCGCTGTGACCGTATACACGCCCGGTTCGCTCACCATCAAGTCAGAACCGACCGTCCCATCCTCCCACACCAAATCAACGTCACCTCCTGTCCAATTTGCATCTGCGGCTTGGATCACTTGCTCTTCATCAAGACACAGCACAACGGGATTCACCGCCCAATCGACTCCATAAATCGGATGCAGTAACACGCTCACGGTGTCGGATTCCTGGCATCCTAGTTGTTCCCATGTTACCCAGACCTCGCCAGCGTCCGCAACTTCAATCGAACTTCCACCCGTTGCATTGCTCCACACGACATTGACATCGTCGAGCACACCGGCATGATCAAACACGGCACTCGAGCCGGGACAAATTGAGACGTCTTCACCCAAGTCAAAGGCGGGCAAGGACAGTGCATTGACCGTCATCGAGTCTATCGAAGTGCATCCTGCCACCGAATTGATCGTCAATGTGTAGTCTCCCGGCGTGGTGATTTCGCGAGTCAGATCAGAAGAACCGTCTTCCCACATGCCCGAAAACCCTTCAGGCCAGGGGCCGTTGGAAAATGTCAAAGTGCCTTCTTCGCAAAGTATGGTATCCACGGGCAGCTCAGTTGACGGAAACTCAGTGATCACTACGTCAACGGACTCCGATTGCTCAACGCCACAGATGTCATCATAACTAACAGTATACGTTGTAGCAGCATCAACGGTCGCATCAACTGAATATCCGCTTGTGGATGAAAGCCCCCCTGTTGGAGACCACGTTGGACTGACCGCTTCGCTGCCCACAGTCAGTTCCACTGGCAATCCGGGACAAGCCAACACTTCATTCTCTGCCATGCCCTGGGGCCAAGCAAACCATTCCATGTTTTTAACGCGTTGGATGTTGGTAGCTCCACCGGTAGCTGCCGTGAATCCCCAAATGCCTTCGGACGAATCCAGAATGTCTTCCAAGTCCACCGTCCCGACCAACCGCTGAACGCAATTGAAGTAAACGACCATTTCATTCGTTGTCGCATCGTAGGTCACCCGCAAGTCATGGTAGGCCGTGTTCTCAATGTTGTTGTTCCATCCTGTGATGGCCGCAATGGGACCTGCAATGCTGTTTCCTCCGAAGTGAGAAACACTTCCATTTTTCTGTATGCCCAAGTGGTCCGAATTGATATCCCCCGTCGAAGGCCCGCCCGTGCCGTAATACGTATCCATTTCAACTCCTACACTCTCATCGATTCCGCCAAAGCCCATGTTCGCTCCGTTTCCTCCAAGATCATCAGAAGATGCATTGCGGACAACAAAGACCATCCCGTCCGCCCCTCCATTGTTTCCACCCAGGTTCACTTCAGCACGCATCTCCCACGATTCGTTGACAGCCACCGCATCATCCATCCACACTGCGCCGATTTGGCTTGCTGCATTGGTTGTCAGTCGGTAGGTACCCGGGACAATTTGTACCGCATCACCGACAAGCGTTTGTGCCTGCACCTGCCACGTGGTCAAGATTGAAAAGCAAAAAATACACAAGAAATTGAACTGACTCATCTACATTGTATCATTCAGGCGAATGTCCATCGATTGGACACCGAAGGAACAAAAGTAGAACAGTTACAAAAGACATTTTGTTGCATCATGAATACACGGCTTGAGTCGATTGAACGCAACAGTCAGTTCGTGTTTCGCACGCTTCAAATCGCGGCAATGCATTTGGTGTTACTTTTCAACGATCACATTGTCCTGATTTGAAAGAATCCCCGTATCCCACATGAGGACTTTTGTTGAAGCGAACCTCAAAACCAAAACACCATCCAATGAAGCCTTTTTCATTCTTGTCTTACGCCTTTGTCCTCGCAGGAATAATGACTGCAGCGAGTGCATACTCGCAAGCTTGCGTTGATTCTACTTTGATTGACCCTAACGCCATCTGCCCTGCTTTGTGGGCGCCGGTTTGCGGTTGCAACGGCGTGACTTACGGCAACGACTGTGAAGCCGTGAATATGGGCGGGATGACCTCTTGGGTGGATGGAGAATGTACGGGCACACCCCAAGATTGCTTGGATCTGGGCGGTATCGACTTCGGGGCCTGTGACATGGCAATGGGCGTTGTTTTGATCAATGGCAGTTGTCAATTCCTTTCGGGATGTGGCTGGGAGGTGGGAGGAATGGACTACAGTCCCTACTTCTTTATGAGCGAAGAAGAGTGCACCTCGAACTGTGGCAGTGAGGTCGAGTGTATTGACCCTTCGTTAGCCGACCCACTGGTTGATTGCGATATTTTCGACCCCTCGCCTGTTTGCGGGTGTGATTCCATCACGCACTTCAACGAATGTGTCGTGACCTATGTGGATTGGGTTTCCGAATACAGCCTCGGTGCATGCCCAGGAGATTGTTATGACGCGTCACGGATCGTGGAAGGAATGAATTGTCCTGAGGAAAGTGACCCCGTGTGTGGTTGCGATAGCGTGAGTTACAACAACGCTTGCGAAGCGTGGTACTTGGGAGGCTTGGCCCAATGGACGGAAGGACCTTGCGAGACCAGTGGCATCATCCAACACACCGCTTCGACACGCTTGCACGTCGCTCCCAACCCGAACAATGGTGTATTCCTGATTTCAAAAGTCCACCCTACTGCTTCATGGCAAATGTATAATTCTGCAGGAGTTCTCGTGCTTCAAGGAACAGGTCCTCGTGTAAACGCTGGCCTCTTGTCAGGTAGCTATATCCTGCATTCTGAAGGTTTTTTACCGACTCGATTGGTCGTTCAGTAAATCCACTTTCCAAGCGTTCGTTTTGTTAAAAAGCATGGG
>CALGEI010000124.1 GCA_937881575.1 uncultured Flavobacteriales bacterium
ATATAGCTGGGCGTATTGGATCATGATGACGTGCAATGTCATTAGCCCACAGTTATTCTGGTTCAAGAAGATTCGTCGAAGTCTTACCGCTACTTTTGCCTTATCGATTGTGGTGAACATTGGGATGTGGTTTGAGCGCTATGTGATCATTGTGACATCCATTCACCGAGATTATGATCCTTCGAGTTGGGGTGAATTTTATCCTACGAGTATTGACATCGGTGTTTTCGTTGGAACCATGGGGATTTTCCTCACCTTGTTTTTAGGCTTTGCTCGGTTCTTCCCAGTATTGGCCTTGAATGAGTTGAAGACCATCCTCAAGTCAAGCGGCGAGAACTATAAGAAAATTCAAGACAAGCATTGACCCCTGTAGCCATGAACAAGGTATTCCATGTGATGTATGACGACGACGATACGCTGAAAACAGCGGCGTCGGAACTGGTTGCCAAGGGCATCCGGGTCAAGGAGGTATTCTCGCCGTTTCCCATTCACGGCATCGACCCTATAATCGGGATCAAGCGCACGCGGTTGGGCATTGTGGCATTCATGTTTGCTTCTACGGGAACGGCGCTCGCGCTTCTCGGAATGTGGTATTTCATGATTTCTGATTGGCCAATGAACATTGGAGGTAAGCCGAATTTTTCGTTGATCGAAAATCTTCCCGCTTTCATCCCGGTAACATTTGAGTTTTCGGTTTTGTGTGGCGCGCACGGAATGGCCATTACATACCTGCTTCGAAACGGTACGTTGCCAGGAATGCCAGCGTCCAACCCGGATCCCCGGACGACTGACAACATGTTCGTGATGGAAATCACGACCGAGCAAAACAGCCAATCAGCGGAGACGTTGGAAGCTGCAATTAAGGAAACAGAGCTCTTCGAGTTGAGCATCAAAGATTATAAGTGATGAACATCCGCTGGAAAGACCTACTGCCCATGCTGGCAGTGACGTTAATCGCTCTTACGGGATGCGTCAACAATCCGGATAGTTCTGGATTGGAGTACATGCCAGACATGTACCGTTCGCCTGCCATTGAGGCTTATGTAGACTATGGTCAGGATCCCTACCAAGTCGGAGAAGAAACCGCCGCCGCGCAGCGCATGGTCCAATCAGCGCGCAAGCCTGTAGCAGGAACCATCGCATTTGCTCCGGATCAAATGGCGTTTGCCATGCCCTACGCTTATCCGAACACAGTAGAGGGGTACGAAGCTGCGGGATTGGGTCTCAACTCACCTTTGGCTTCCATTGGTCAAAGTGAACTGGAAGCTGGTCAAGAGATTTATACGCTGATGTGCACACAGTGCCATGGGGAGTTGGGCAAAGGGGACGGTGCTTTGAGCCGCAATGGCCACATTCAAGGCATTCCGAGCTATAGCGACAAACTGAAGGACTTACCAGAAGGGAAAATGTACCACACCTTGACTTACGGGAAAGGGTTGATGGGCTCTCATGCCTCACAGCTGTCTCAAAAGGACCGTTGGCTGGTTATTGAATACATCAAAGTACTCCAGAACGGAGGGGATATGCCGGAGTTTGATGAGAACGGCAACGTGAAACCGGCGTCTTCTGAGACTGAAGATGCCATGGCAATGAACAGTTGATCATGGAATTCAAATTCGAAGGACGCGCCAAAATCGTTTCCCAGGTGCTCATGGGCATCGGAATCATTGCATTAATCGCCGGTTTTCTAACCGATGGATCGGATCATCACCAGCGCTGGTGGGCCAACTTGCTCGTCAATGGTTTTTTCTGGTTCTCTATTTCGTTAGCGGCACTTTTCTTTTACGCGTTGAACTACGCTGTTGAGGCAGCATGGTCCGCAGTAATCAAACGGATGTTTGAAGCGATGTGGCATTTCTTGCCCATCGGAGCGGGTGTGATTGTGTTGGTCTTGGTTGCAGGGTATTTCTTCCATGCACACCATTTGTACCATTGGATGGACCACACGCTGTACCATGAGTTTGTTATCGGTGAAGGCGAGGATGCGACGTATTTAGATGTGATGGAAGAGGGTGCGGTTGTCAACCCCAATTTTGACGCCATCATTGCCCACAAGGGAGCCTATTTCTCTGGATGGTTCTTCTGGCTCCGGACTTTAGTGTACATCGGAACTTTCCTCATATTTGCTCGACTCTTCCGAAGGTGGTCTTTGTTGGAGGATGAAAAGCCCAACTTGGATTTGCACTACAAGCAGTTCAAACGAAGTGCGATTTTCCTCGTGGTATTTGCGGTTTTCAGCTCGATGCTGGCTTGGGATTGGGTCATGTCCATAGACGTGCACTGGTTCTCGACCCTGTTTGGATGGTACTTGTTTGCGGGAATGTGGGTTGGATTCATGATTTTCTTGAACATTGCGTTGATTTGGCTTCGAAGCAAGGGCTACTATCAAGAAGTCACTGAGAGTCATATGCATGATATTTCAAAGTGGATGTTCGCCATTTCGATGTTGTGGAGTTATCTGTGGGTTAGTCAATTTTTGTTGATTTGGTACGCCAATATTCCAGAGGAGGTCACGTATTATACGCAGCGATTCTTCACGGATTATCAGGTGCCATTTATGGTCATGTTCATGGTGAATTTTGCTGTTCCTTTCTACACGTTGCTTCCGAGGGACACCAAAAGGAACCCGAACTTCATCATTCCTGTGGGCTTGCTCATCTTCGTTGGTCACTTTGCGGATGTCTATTTGCTAGTCATACCGGGAACGATGTTTGACCACAATGAATTCGGTATTTTTGAGATAGGATTGTTCTTGGGATTCTTAGGATTGTACTTGAATCGCACGTTGAGTGCGTTGAGCAAGGCTCCATTGATTCCTGTGAATCATCCGATGTTGCAAGAGTCGAAGGATCTACATTATTGATTTGTTAGACACATTTTTGAGATCATGAAATTGCTCATTCTACTTGTCGTCGTTTTGGGTTTGGTGGCTGCGGTGCAGTTGTCAAAAGTGTATCAGCTCTCTATCTCATTGCGAGGAAGGAGGGAGGAGGAAATTTCGGAAGCGGATAACCGAATGAACGGCGGGCTTTGGCTTGTGTTCATGGTGTTTTTCTATGCTTCCTTCATTTGGTTATTGATTCGTTACGGCGATTATTTGCCGCCATCGGCTTCGGTTCATGGTTTGGCCGTTGATCAGTTGATGAATTTCAATATGGCCATCATCTTTGCTGTGTTCTTTTTGGTGAACACCCTGTTGTTTTGGTTCTCCGCAAAGTATTACTACCGAGCAGATCGCAAGGCAACGTTTTATGCTCACGACAACAAGTTGGAGTTGGTCTGGACGGTGATTCCGTCGGTAGTTTTGGCGGTCATCATCGCATTTGGTCTGAAGACTTGGAATGAGATGACGGGAGAGGCTGATGACGATGCCATACGGGTAGAGTTGTACTCAAAGCAGTTTGATTGGACGGCTCGATATCCTGGGAATGATGGCGAATTTGGTTTGGTGAACTACAACCTCATCACGCCTATGAATGCCATGGGCATTGTTACAGAGGAGGGAGTTGAGTCTGCCTTGGCAGAAATCGAAGAAAAGATTTTGGTGCTGAAAGATGAGATCTCTTACGAGAAGGGTCATTTGTTGGATGAGCGGGAAGAGCTTGTAGAGAAATTGCACGATGCGGAACATGGACATGGCGGCCATGGCCACGCGGAGCATGGTGATCACCATGATGGAGACGATCATAGTGGCCACGACGACCACGACGACCACGACGACCACGACGACCACGACGACCACGACGACCACGGCGACCATGCAGGTCATGATCACGGCAGTGAGGGCATGAAAGCGTTGATGGAGTCTCGGATCGCTGAGATCGACCACATGCTTGAGTCGAAGAAGGTGACGATTTTAACAGAAGCTGCTTTTGAAGCGAAGGAAGACAAGTTGTACCGATTGCAACGGCACCGCCAGCGCATCATGGAGGTTGGAGAATTCAATTTCGAAGGAGAGTTGAGTGCGTGGGATGCAGGTATGGACGATCAATTGGTTAAAGGAGAATTTCACTTACCAATAGGCCGGGAGGTGGAGTTTGTATTCCGATCACGTGATGTGATACACTCGGCATACATGCCGCATTTCCGGACGCAAATGAACTCGGTTCCGGGCGTTCCGACCCGTTTTAAAATGACGCCGATCATCTCGACGGATTCTATGCGGGTGATTTTGGATGACCCTGACTTTAATTACATCTTGCTTTGCAATAAGGTTTGTGGTGCAGCGCACTTCAACATGCAAATGAAGATTGTCATTGAGTCTCAAGAGGCTTACGATGCTTGGTTGGGCGAGCAAGACGCGTTCTTGGTCAAGGAAGGAGAAGAAGGTTCTGAAACAGAGAAGGCAACGAAAGAAGTTGCTAGTGAAAACATAACGGCATCCCTTTAATCATGGGCGATCACGCACACCACCACCAAGAGAGTTTCATCTCAAAGTACGTTTTCTCGCAAGATCACAAGATGATCTCCAAACAATTCCTGGTCACAGCCATTGTGATGGGAATTGTAGCGGTGATGCTCTCTGTATTCTTCCGACTGCAATTGGGATGGCCGGGCGAAAGCTTTGCCATTTTGGAAACATTTTTAGGAAAATGGGCGCCAGGAGGGGTTTTGGATCGCAATGCTTATCTCGCCCTGGTTACGATTCACGGGACGATTATGGTCTTCTTCGTGTTGACGGGTGGCTTATCGGGTACGTTCTCGAACTTGCTCATTCCATTGCAAATCGGAGCGCGTGATATGGCCTCGGGGTTCTTGAACATGCTGAGTTATTGGTTCTTCCTCTTCTCGAGCATGATCATGATCTTCTCGTTGTTCGTGGAAGGCGGGGCTGCTTCGGGAGGGTGGACCGTGTATCCGCCGCTGAGTGCATTGCCACAGGCTATGCCGGGTTCAGGAACGGGCATGACCTTGTGGTTGATTTCCATGGTGCTGTTTGTGGTAAGCTCCTTGTTGGGAGGCCTGAATTATGTAGTGACCATCATCAATTTGCGGACGAAGGGCATGTCCATGACACGGCTTCCTTTGACGATTTGGGCCTTCATGGTGACAGCGATTCTGGGTGTATTGAGCTTCCCCGTATTGGTGTCAGCAGTTGTTTTATTGCTGATGGATCGGACCATGGGCACAGCGTTCTATTTGTCTGACATCTTTATCGGAGGTGAGGCTTTGGATGTAACCGGCGGAAGTCCAATCTTATATCAACACTTGTTCTGGTTCTTGGGACACCCGGAAGTTTACATCGTTTTGTTGCCTGCGTTGGGCATTAGCTCAGAAGTCATTGCAACGAACGCTCGGAAGCCCATTTTCGGCTACAAGGCAATGATCGGTTCTTTGTTAGGCATCGGCTTCCTCAGCTTCATCGTTTGGGGACACCACATGTTTGTCACGGGGATGAATCCATTCATCGGTTCTGTCTTCGTATTTACCACGTTGCTGATTGCCATTCCTTCAGCGGTCAAGGCCTTCAACTACATCACCACATTGTGGAAGGGAAACATCCGTTTCTCCCCAGCGATGCTCTTTAGCATTGGTCTGGTCAGCACATTTGTAACGGGTGGTTTAACGGGCATCATTTTGGCAGATTCGGCGTTGGACGTGAACGTGCATGACACGTATTTTGTGGTGGCTCACTTCCACATTGTAATGGGCATGTCGGCCATTTTCGGAATGCTAGCCGGAGTTTACCATTGGTTCCCCAAGATGTTTGGGCGGATGATGAACAATAAGTTAGGCTTCGTGCACTTCTGGATCACGATTGTCGCAGGCTATGGTGTGTTCTTCCCGATGCACTTTGTGGGCATCGCGGGCGCGCCTCGTAGATACTACGAATACTCGAATTTTGAATTCTTGAATGGTGTGATGGATCTTCAACCCATCATCTCGACGTTCGCTATTGTTGGTGCGATTGGTCAGCTGTTCTTCTTGTTCAACTTCTTCTATAGCATTCGGTACGGTCAAAAGGCTGTTCAGAATCCGTGGAAGTCGAATACATTGGAGTGGACCACGCCGGTCGAGCACATCCACGGCAATTGGGATGGAGCCTTGCCAATTGTGCACCGTTGGGCGTACGATTATTCAAACCCAGTGCACGAAGAAGACTTTGTCTTGCAGACGACACCGCCGTTGGATGGTGAGGTGATGCACTGATCGCGAATTGAATTGTGAGAAAAGCCCTGATTGGAACAACCGATCAGGGCTTTTTTGTGCTCGGACCGAATTACCTTGCGGCCATGACCGAGGACTTTGATTTGCGGAATGAAGCGGAGCAGCCGTCGGACGGAGATTTAGATCGCGTCCTGAGACCGGCGCGCTTTGATGACTTCACGGGCCAGAAGGCGGCGATGGAGAACTTGGAGGTTTTTGTCCAAGCGGCGGTGAAACGAGGAGAAGCCTTGGACCACATGCTCCTGCACGGACCCCCAGGATTGGGCAAGACAACGTTGGCCAATATCGTGGCGAATGAATTGAATGTCGCAATTCGCACGACGTCGGGTCCCGTCTTGGATAAGCCAGGTGACTTGGCAGGATTGCTCACCAACCTGGAACCCAATGACGTCCTGTTCATTGATGAGATCCATCGTCTATCGCCTGTCGTCGAGGAGTACCTCTATAGCGCCATGGAAGATTACCGGATTGACTTGGTCATCGATTCAGGGCCGAATGCGCGCACCGTCCAAATCGAACTTCACCCGTTCACCTTGATTGGTGCTACGACGCGCTCAGGGCTTTTAACAGCGCCGTTACGGGCTCGTTTCGGCATCAACCTGCGTCTCCAGTACTATGATGCTAAAACGTTGACTGATATCGTGCAACGGAGCTCGGGCATTCTCAATATCCCCATCGAGCATTCGGCGGCATACGAGATTGCATCGCGCAGCCGTGGTACGCCTCGGATCGCCAACGCTTTATTGAGACGTGTGCGGGATTTTGCAGAGATCAAAGGCGACGGTGTTATAGATCAGAAAATCACTGAATATGCCTTGGATGCATTGCACGTGGACCGCAAAGGTTTGGACGAGATGGACAACCGCATCTTGTTGGCGATCATCGACAAGTTCAGAGGTGGACCTGTCGGTGCAACGACCATAGCTACGGCGATAGGAGAAAATCCGGGTACGTTGGAAGAAGTGTATGAGCCGTACTTAATCCAAGAAGGATTGTTGGTCCGCACACCGCGAGGAAGACAAGCCACAGCGGCGGCATATGAGCACCTTGGAAGGAAGCCTCAGTCCAGCTCTGGATCGCTGTTTGTTGAATAGCCATGAGCAGAGCCGATCACGTTGCATCGACAAGAAAACAGTGGTTGGTTCGAGAGGCCCAATCCCTCGGATTTGCGCAAGTCGGTGTTTCGCGCGCTGCATTCTTAGATGAAGAAGCGGACCGGCTTGAAACGTGGTTGAAACGTGGTTTTGCAGGAGAAATGGCGTATTTGGAACGGAACATCGATTTGCGGTTGGATCCGCGAAAGCTGGTTCCAGGTGCAAAAACAGTGGTGAGCTTGCTTTTCAATTACCACAATCCTGATCGACCGGAGAGTTCCGATGTGCCCCGAATTGCGAGCTATGCCCTCGGGGAAGATTACCACTTCGTCCTGAAACGAAAGTTGAAGGATTTGATGCAAGCCATGCAGCAAGAATGGGGAGCCGTGGAAGGCCGAGTGTTTGTTGATTCCGCGCCCGTGCATGAGCGCGCTTGGGCGGCCAAAAGTGGATTGGGTTGGGTCGGTAAAAACAGTTTGTTGCTCAACCAGTCCATGGGGAGTTATTTCTTCATAGCCGAGCTGATCATTGACGTGGAGTTGGAGCCGGATGCGCCGACCACGGATCACTGCGGCACCTGCACGCGCTGTTTGGACGCTTGCCCGACGGGAGCCATTATCCAGCCTGAAGTCGTGGACGGATCGAAGTGCATTAGCTACTACACCATTGAATTGCGCGGCGCCATTCCGGAACCGGCTGCGAAACAGCTGGGAGATTGGATGTTTGGCTGTGATATCTGCCAAGAAGTCTGTCCGTGGAATCGGCATGCTACCAAGCACAACGAACCCGCCTTTGAGCCCCATGACGCGTTGCTTGACATGAAGCGCTCGGATTGGCTTGATCTCACTGAAGAGGTTTTTAAAGAGGTCTTTAAGAAGAGTCCGGTCAAGCGCACGGGTTATGAAGGCCTATTGCGAAACATCCAAGCCTGGAATTCTGGCAGTGCATGAACTCTCGGTGGTCAGGCTACCCCGACCTGAAGAAACGTCTGTTCGATCAATTCGCGGTAACGACGACTGAACTGTTTGAGACACCAGCCGTGCAGTTGATTGAGTTCATTCCATTTTAAATAGCGGACACTTTTCGCCAATTCTCGTGCAAACAATTTCCGATCGAAACAGACTCGGGACAACACATTTTTGCAGAGTTCTAGCATGGCGATGGTTGGGCGATTAAGACTTCCAATTGAGAACGGAAGATGACACTGTTTGGTATGCGAGAAACCACTTCTTTTGCCTGCGTTATCTTTGTCTTTCTAATCGAGAGACCCTCCGCGCTGGAGAGGCCCCTGTGACTTGTAATCGCATGAAGCAAGAACTGCGCAATTTGGTCGATCGGAAAGTGCTGCTTGAACGCATGCAATCGGGCGAGGAGGAACGGACGACCGTTTCTTTTTACTGCTATGCGCGCATTCTGAATCCCGCATTTTTCCGCGACTACCTTTTTATCCATTGGGAAGCCACGGGCGTCCTAGGCCGAACTTATCTCGCCCATGAAGGGATCAACGCGCAGGTCTCTGTGCCGACTGCGCAATTCGAAGTGTTTAAAGCGCACCTCGACAGCATTTCTTTCTTGGAGGGCATTCGCCTGAATGAAGCCGTCGATGACGGCCACTCGTTTTTTCGATTGACCATCAAGGTGCGAGAAAAAATCGTAGCTGACGGGTTGGAAGACGAGTCGTTCGATGTGCGGAATACAGGCGTGCACTTGGACGCCAAGGGCTTCAACGAATTGACGTCCAAAGAGGATACCATTCTCATTGACATGCGCAATCATTATGAAAGCGAGGTGGGTAAGTTCAAGGGGGCGATCACGCCAGACTCGGACACCTTCCGTGATGAGATTTCCATGGTCGAGGAAATGCTAGAAGGCAAGCAGGAGGAAAACATTGTGATGTACTGCACAGGAGGAATTCGCTGTGAAAAGGCGTCTGCTTGGCTGAAGCATAAAGGCTTCCCCAACGTGCATCAACTCGAGGGGGGCATCATTGAATACACCCGTCAAGCGCGCCAACAAGGCTTGGAAAACCGCTTCATCGGAAAAAACTTCGTGTTCGATGAACGACGAGCAGAACGGATCTCCTCTGATGTCATCGCGCAATGCCATCAATGCGGTGAACCTTCGGATGACCACACGAATTGCCTCAATGTCGGTTGCAACTTGCTGTTCATTCAATGCGAAACTTGCGCGAAGAGGTATAAGGGCACGTGCGGAACCGCTTGTTGTGACATCATCCAATTGCCCGAAGAACAACAAAAGGAGTTGCGACGCGGACAGAAAGAGGTCAATCGCATTTTCAACAAGGCCCGCTTGCGGGATTGGCTGCACGAGGACAACGACCAGTCAGGCCGATCGCGGGTCATCGGTGTTCAGGGAAGGAATGCGCCGAAAGCGTAGCTTGATCTAAACCGTGACGTTGATCTAAACAACGGAATGGTAGAATATGAAGAGGTTGACCACCACGTAAAGCAGTGCTGGCAACATTTTAATGACGTTCTCTTTGAGTTTGATTCTGACAAAAACGGCAGTCAGCATCATGCACATCAGCAAAAAAGAAGCGACTGAAAGCATCAGAGGAACAACCAATCCAATCAGTAAACCGAGTCCACCTAACAATTGACAACAGGCGAGTAGAATGCGTTGGTTTTTAAAACCCCACTTCTCGTATTCAGAAATCATCCGCTTAGAAAAGAACGAGTTCACGCCGTAAACAATAAAAGAAACTGCCGAAAAAAGAAGCGTGATCAGGTGAATGTCCATTGTTTAGATCAAGCCGTAGTTGAAGGCTGCAACGAACAAGCACAACAACAAAAGCAAAGCAGACGGCACGTATTTTTTCAGAGGGTTTTTCACTTTGACATGACACGCTTGAGCGCAGATCATCAAAACTGCCATGCATAAAGAAGCTTCTACCACAGGGACGTCATAAGCAACGCCTAAAGCCAAAATGGTTGCAAGGGCTATTTTGGAAGCACCGACACCATTTCTGACGATGTCTGAAATGCCATATTGCTTAAACTCCAAAACAATGTTGTCGTATCGAAATACCCAGACAACAAGGATGGATACGGCAACGATGAGCTGTGCGAGAATTGATAAATTTTCCATAGTCGTTTTAATTTCAGTCATGTCGATGCAAAGCAATTGAACATGGTTTGGACGAAGCTACGATTCACCGCGGGATTAACTTCATTTACTTTTTACTCTTTCGTTCAAGAGGGATTCCAAGTTGAACATGAAAATGAACTTGTACTTCAAGTATGTTTGTCCATTGAATGTCGCGTGAATAGCGATGACTGCTTGATGGAAAAACCAACCTCATATTGCCAGTTTGTTGATTCCTTGGAGGAGGACCATGTGCACCGCATCTACCATGATCAGCACTATGGTTTTCCGATTGACTCGGATGATGAGCTGTTCTGCCGCTTGGTTTTGGAGATCAACCAAGCGGGATTGTCTTGGACAACCATTTTGAACAAGCAGGACAACTTCCGAATGGCCTATTCCAATTTTAGCATTCAAGAAGTTGCTCAATACGGCGACGCGGATGTGGAACGTCTATTGCAAGACGCGGGCATCATTCGCAACAAGCTCAAGGTCCACGCCGCCATTTACAATGCCAATCAAATTGGCGCGCTGCAGGAATCGTTTGGATCGTTTCAGCACTGGTTGGCACACCACCATCCCTTGCCATTGCAGGACTGGGTGAAGCTGTTCAAGAAGACCTTCAAGTTTACAGGAGGAGAAATCACCAACGAGTTTTTGATGAGCACCGGCTACCTGCCTGGCGCGCACATAGCCACGTGTTCAATCTATCCGAAAGTGCTCAAAGCAAGTCCGAAGTGGAATAGGGGGTGATTGGTCAGAAAAATGCTGTCCATTTTCCGCGAGTTGTTTATTTTCGTTCGAAATAGTTCCCATGAAAAAAGTATTTGGATTCCTTTTTGCTGCTTTGTTGGCTAGCTGTTCAGTCGTGAATGTCGAAGAAACGAAAGTAGATGATGCCCAGACCCAGCTGGAAATCGATTTGGAGATGTATAAGAGGGTTTGGAATGCATACTTGGCCGGTGATCAAAGTGTTATTTCCACGGAGAACTTTACGGAAGACATTGTGGTCGTCACGGGAGATGGGGACATCGAGGGCATTGATGACATCCGTGTTTTCTACGCCAACTATTTGACTGGATTCAGTGAAATTGAGTGGAATATCGTCGATGCGTTTGGGCAAGGAAATCGCATTGTCAAGCAATGGCATTTCAAAGGGAAGCACACAGGCGAGTTTTTCGGCATTCCAGCTTCAGGAAATTATTTGGACCTCTCTGGCACCACGGTCGTGACCATGCGGGATGGTCGAGTGGCCAAAGAGCATGACTTTTTCGACATGAAATCCATGTTGGATCAACTGACGAAATCCGAAGGCGACGTGGTCATCGATGTGTACCAGCCTGAGAATTTGTAACGCCTTTCAGGCACGGGATCACAGCATTGATTTCTTGATCTGGTCGAGTTCGCTTTCCAGCTCTTCCAATACATAGAGGTACATCTCAAGAAGGTAGGTGCGTGTTTTGAAGTACTTCATTTGCACCAACAAAGTGGACTTTAGCTGCGTGTTGCCTCCGATGGCGCGATGCAGATCGGCGGAATATTCTTCCAAGCCAATGTGGCGATTTTGTGCGGCCACGAATAGCTCGGGATGCTGTCGTGTCAGGACGGATATTAGGGGCTCTTTCAGTGATTTCTCATAATCCACGGTCGTTCGAATGTTGGACAAACTGAAGGTGTGGAGGTTCGTTAACAGTTCCTTGAGTTTTTCGGATTGGAGAAATTTGATGTCGCCCGAATGGATCATGGAATTGTACCGATTCATCGGAGGCTCGAAATCTCGGTAATAAATGAGGTTGAATTCAATCCTGTTCTTGCTCGTCGTGAGTTTTTCGAGTTCAGCCAAATCGAGTGATTCTGACAACAAAAGATCATAGATTTTGATGTCCTGTTTCCACGTAGTCAACTTGTCATCGCAATACTTCTTGATGTCTACGATTTCCATTTCGATGTTATTCAACACCTTCATACGCTCCTTGGTCTCACGGTTGGTAATGGACAATTGGTTCAACCAGAATGAGACGGTAATGCCGACCACGATGACGACCAAATCCAACAGGTATCTTAAAAAGTAGCGTTTCCTCATGATCAAGTGGTGATTGGACTCGGGTGAATCAATGGAAAATCAATTGGACCGATTCGATGGGTTTTCCTTGTTGCGATATGTTCAGCACATAAAGCCCTGGTTCCAATTCCAACGCATGTGAATCGCTCGCTCCATCAAGAGCCCACGTTTGGTGAACCCGCCCCAACAAATCAACGACCTG
>CALGEI010000125.1 GCA_937881575.1 uncultured Flavobacteriales bacterium
GTTTGATTCCGCATCGATACCTTCGTTGAATGGGTTTTGAAATGAAAGGGAAGGTTAAAAAAATCTTCGAACAACAAGATTTTCCGAGTGGCTTTTACAAACGCGAATTTGTAATCACAACGGAAGAACAGTATCCGCAGGATGTCAAATTCACTACGGTCAAAGAACGAACGGAACAAATCGCCAAGCTTCAAGAAGGTGACGCTGTTTTGGTGAAGTTCGATATCCGCGGGAATGAGTACAATGACAAGTTCTATGTCGACCTCAATGCGTGGCGCGTAGAATCTGGTGAATCAGCTACTGCCGCATCACCCGATGCCGTTGCTGCTACGCCGATGCCGGATGTCCCTCCGATGCCGACGGCCCCTGCAGCGGACGATGATGATCTTCCCTTTTGAACGAATTTCAAGGGGTGATCAGGGTCGGGTCAAATGCTGAGCTGAGTGTCTAAAACCACTTCGAAAAGCCTCCCTCATTGGGGAAAGGAAGAGTTGCATACAGCGCGACTTGAAAATGGTTTTCGAATCATTTACAAGCAGGTGCCACGTCCGGTAACCCATTGTGGTCTCGTGATCAACGCGGGTTCTCGTGACGAAATTGCACAAAACGGTGAGTCTGGGTCAGCGCACTTCATTGAACATACTTTGTTCAAGGGAACACAAAAGCGCAAAGCATTTCACATCTTGAATCGGTTGGACACCGTGGGCGGTGAATTCAATGCGTACACGTCCAAAGAAGACACCTGGATTTATGCGGCTTTTTCAGAGCAACACCTGGAACGGGCTGTTGAGTTGATCGCTGACATTACGTTTCAAGCGACGTTTCCAGAAAAGGAAATCGTGAAAGAACGCGATGTTATTCTCGATGAACTGAACGCCTACTTGGACAGTCCGGCGGAAGCTATTTTCGATGAGTTTGAAGAACGTTTGTTTGCAGGCCATCCGCTGGGAGGCAACATTCTTGGAACCAAAGAATCTGTTTCCGAAATGAGCCGGACGGTGCTCAAAGGGTTTGTCGATCGTCACTATCAAACGGATCAAATGGTGTTCAGCGCGGTGGGCGCAACACCGTGGAAGAAGGTGTTGCGGATGTGCGAGAAACACTTCGCGTCCATCCCAAGTGGCAAAGCGAAGTTGGAGCGGATTCCGTTTAAAAACTACCAGTCTTTTGATTTGCGCACTGCGAAGGACATCCACCAAGTGCATCATATGATGGGCACAGTGACGCACGGAAGTGACCATGCGGATCGACTCGGGTTGGCTCTTCTAGCGAATCATTTGGGAGGACCGACGATGAACAACCGCTTGAGTTTAAACGTGCGAGAGAAGCACGGAATGGCGTACAACATTGAATGCGCGTATTCACCCTACAGCGACGTCGGTACGTTTAGTGTTTATTTCGGTACGGACAGGCGGCTGCATGCCCGCGCTGAGAAATTGGTATTGAAAGAATTGCGCGAACTCCGGGAGAAAAAACTGGGTGTGCGTCAGCTCCATGACATCAAACAACAGGTCTTGGGCCACATCGCGCTTTCTCAAGATTCAGGAAGTAGCATGATGACGGGATTGGGAAAGAGCTTCATGCTCTACGACCGCGTGGAGTCATTGGAGTCTGTTTTTGCCTCCGTAGAGGCCATCACAGCAGAGGATGTGCTGAGACTCGCCAATGAGGTTCTGGCCCCTGAAGGCATGAGTCATTTGGTTTACTTGGATCGCTAAAGAGGCCGGGCCGTTCAATCGCGTGAAAGGCTGTGCACATCGTTGTGGCGCTCTTCGATTTGATTTTTAACAGAACGAATTTTCAAGGCAACGCCCGCCCATTCCCTTTGTTCTGCTGCAATGAGCCGCTGGATTGCGTCATCATCATTATCCGCTCCTAAGGCCATGTCTGCCAGATGTTTATATCCGTATTGATGCAGCCAGACAAGGGCGTTTTTATTGCCTTCAGCTCCATTGACCAAAGCCATTAAATGCGGTTGTCCATTGCTCATCAGCCAAGCACGTGCCGAATCGACCAAGTGAATGGCGTGACAGGTCATGCCCAACTCCTGGTAGCCATTTTTCATCAGCCAATCAAGCAATTGGCGGTTCCCGCTGATGGCTTCGCCCCAAGCGAGCAAGACTTTGGCAGGATATTGCATGGAACCAAGATAGGGGGTGTTATTTTTGCTGCCAAGTGAATGCTGCATCCTCCCCCGCTGAAAGGCCTATGTTTTCGAAAAAGTTCTGGATGCTGTGTAGTAGCACGGTGCTATTCATGGCGAGCTTTGGTATGGTCATGCCGGAGTTGCCGGGCTATTTAGCTGAACTGGGCCGGCCCGATTTGATCGGTTGGATTGTCGGATTGTTCACTGTCGGAGCATTTTTCTCTCGTTTTCTGAGTGGAAGGATTGCTGATCAAGCAGGAAGACGTCCTGTTATGCTATTTGGAACTTGGGTGACCGCGATTGCTGGCTTGGGATACGTCGGAGTAGGATGGGTGCATGCGGCATCATTCCCTTCTTGGAGTAGCTCGCTTCCAATTGCAGTTTGGTGCTTTCTTTTGCTCAGACTCTTTCACGGCTTGAGCACGGGATTTCGTCCCACGGGAACCACTGCGTTTTTGACTGATATCACCCCCTTAAAACGCCGGGGTGAGGCGCTCGGATATTTGGGCGTGGCGGGAAACGCCGGCATGGCAGGAGGGCCAGCACTCGGAAGTTGGTTGACCGTGGAATATGGATTTGATGCCATGTTCATGGGATCTACGGTGCTTGGCATTATCGCGTTGATCCTGACGTATCGATTGCCAGAATCTTTACCGGGATCACGGAAAGTCCAATGGAAAGACTTGAACGTCTTGCGCGGTCCTGTTTTGGATTGGTCTTCTTGGCCAGCCTCTGTGGCTTTGCTGCCGGTTGCGTTTGCCTTTGGTACTTTTCTGACCATCACACCGGATTTTGTGGATTCACTGGGCTATGTCTACAAAGGCTCTTTCAACTCAATCATTGTAGCGTCTTCCATCACGATGCGCTTCGTTGCAGGAAAAGCTTCGGATCGACATGGAAGAGTGCCTTTGCTTGTTTTAGGCGGCTTGCTCCTTGCAGTGGGTATGCTCGGATTGGCTTATGCGGACTCCAAAGTCACAGCCACGATTGCAGGCCTTATTTATGGCGCATCTGTTGGAATCAACATGCCCACCATTTTCGCCTGGACGGCTGATTTAGCGCAACCTGGAAAGATCGCTTTGGCACTGGGGACCATGCTAATGGCATTGGAGTTGGGCATCGGATTCGGCGCAGTCTCTTCAGGATATCGATTCTCAGGGAACCTAGAGGCCATCCCGAAATTGTATGGTTTCTGTGCCGTTTTGGGACTCGTGAGTTCCATATTGCTTTGGGTTTTCCGCAAAAAATGGGCGGATCCAAAAGTGGAATTGTGAGGTTGTTGAAATGAACGATAAAAGGTGGATAAATCAGTGGTCGGCCTTTTCAAAGGTATGCGGGTGCGTTCGTTCTTTGTAACATGCAAGAACTCATGCTCCAACTGGAAACAGCTCGAAACGAGCGGGTGTCAACACTCAAAGAATTCATGCGATTGAAAAACGAATTGGCGCGTACGCAGCGTCGATGCGATGAATTGCGTGCTGAAAATGGAGGGTTGAAGCAAGCTCTGTTAGTGAGTGAGACCGAATTGCAAACGTTGCATGCCTACGTTGGCGAATTGGCTTAGCAATCCATGCTCAGCCGTTGCCGCAGTTGAAGCTAAGAAGGGCCGAGATTCAAATCTCGGCCCTTTTTATGTTCAAAAACACGGAGAAGACCACGGTCCGAATCAACGATTAAGCTTCAGGTGCCATTTGCGCCCCTGAAACGGTGAACGCGCGGTCTACTTTTTTAAAGAGCCCTTGAAGCACTTTGCCTGGCCCAACTTCAATGGCTTCTGTGACGCCCATTTCAATCATACAATGCATGGATTGTGTCCAACGCACGGGCGCAGTCAGTTGCGCAATGAGATTCTCTTTGATGCGTTCCGGATCAGTTTCCTGCTGAGCGGTCACATTTTGAACAATCGGACATCTCGGAGCTTTGAGTGATGTCGTAGCGATTGCTTGTGCTAAGCGTTCTCGCGCGGGCTCCATCAAAGGAGAGTGAAAAGCCCCGCCGACTGGGAGCATCAATGCGCGTCGCGCACCTGCTTCCGTTAAAGCCGCACACGCTTTTTCGACGGCAGAGAATTCTCCGGAAATGACCAATTGGCCGGGGCAGTTGTAATTGGCCGCGACCACAATGCCTGCTGTTTTCAAACAAATCTCTTCGACCACGCTGTCTTCTAAACCTAAAACAGCAGCCATCGTGGAAGGCGTCTCATCGCAGGCCGCTTGCATCGCTTGGGCACGCTCTGAAACCAAACGCAAGCCGTCCTCGAAACGCATGGATCCAGCGGCTACAAGTGCTGAAAATTCGCCGAGACTGTGACCAGCGACGACATCAGGTTGAAATTGCTCGCCGAGCAATTCAGCGAGGATGACCGAATGCAGGAATATAGCGGGTTGCGTGACTGAAGTTTGTTTTAAATCTGCGTCACTGCCGTCAAACATGGTTTTTGAGATGGGAAATCCCATGATCTCATCGGCTTGTTCAAATCGCGCCCGTGCGGCTGACGAAGCTTCAAATAAATCGCGTCCCATTCCTGAGAACTGGGCTCCTTGGCCGGGAAAAACATATGCTTTCATGCTGTAAAATTATGTCAAATGCGTTTTGCTGAGCTTCGCGAAACGCTTAGAATTTGATTGAAATGCCCACAGCAAGCACCTCCTTGAATTGGATGTCTGGTCCTTGCTGTGGAACCAATTGCCCTTCGATTTCAATCGGCTCTTTGTTCAACATGACATCGTCGTCATAAATCAATGCGGCACTGATGGTGGTTGAAAGCCAATCGTTGACTTTGAGGGTCAAAACATGATCACTGAAGATGTCGATGTTTTCGGGACTTTCAATGAAATTGGTAAACAGGTCCAGTCGAATCGCATAGGTAATGCCTTCAGCGATTGGTGTTGTCCAGCCGAGCTTCAGGTATCCGCCGAGTTCATACCGAAAGGCTTCGCCAGGCTCAACCCCGAAAGCACCAGCTTGAGACAGGCTATCGTCTAGTACCCAAGTGGCTTTGTATGTGAACGGGGCAAAAAACAAATTAAAATTGCCTCCCGTGTTTTTGTAGTCGACACCTGCAGCGATCACTCCATAACCCGGGGCCATCCATCCGGATTGTAGGTTGTCCCGATTCGGGACTCCATTCTCAATGGCATAGCCGGGCGCGAATTGAGAACGGAAGTTGGCCATCACAGTCATGAACCCCGTTTGCGTCGCGCGATAGCCCCATTTTGTGGACCACTCAATGCGATCGTCCGTCTTAATAAATACACGGTCTTCTGGGCGGTGCAATAAGCCGAATGCCAGGTGCAGTTCGGTATCCCAGCCATAGGTTTCGTGCACGTAATTCCAGCTGTGGTCAAACTTGGTCAGCAATGACAAGTTGCTTTGTCCACCGGCCGCCCAATTGCTGAGATAAACTTGGCTGAATTGAACGCCAAATTGCCCTTTGTGTACCCACAGGAGCGTGTCTTTGGCGGGAACCGGAGACGATTCCATTCTCAAGGCTTTTTCCTCTACCGCGGTGAGTGGTTTTGTGATGGATTGAGCAGAAGAAAAGACACAGGAGATGAGGGCTCCAATCAAGAACAAAAATCTAAACCTGTTTTGTGTGAAGAAGAATATCAAAAGTCCATTAGGGTTTGAGCGGGACCAGTTGGTAAACAACACCTGCTCCTTCGATAGCGACAAAAATATCACCTGATTGGTTTCTGGCAATGTCTCGAACCCGACCGATGTCTTCCAATAACCGTTCGCGGTGAACGACTTCAGATGCGGCATTCAAGGAGAGTCTTTCGAGGTATTCAAAGCTGAGGGATCCGGCGAGCAGATCACCTTGCCAAGTGGATGGCCAAGCTCCTCCATGGATGATGTCCAACCCGCATGCTCCGATGGAAGGCAGCCAGTAGTACAACGGCTGCTCGAGTCCTGCTTTCGCGGTGTCACGCGTGATGATGGTTCCGCTATAATTGCGACCGTAGGTAATTGTTGGCCAACCATAGTTCGAGCCTCTCTTCAACACATTGATTTCATCACCACCCTTGGGACCATGTTCATGCGTCCAAATATCACCGGTCTCAGGATGTACAAAAAGGCCTTGGGGATTCCGATGGCCCCAGGTCCAGATGGATGCTTCGGCATTTTGTTGCTTGGCAAATGGATTGTCACCCGGAATCGATCCGTCAGGATGAAGGCGGTGTACTTTTCCAGGCCGCGTGGAGAGCGTTTGTGGATGAATGTCCCGCTTCCCTCTTTCTCCGCAAGTGAGGTACAGCATTCCGTCTTGGCCAAAAGCAATGCGACTGCCAAAATGGTGGTGCGTCTTCTCGTAAGGTGTGGCGATGAACAACGTCTCCAATGTTCCCAATTGGACGATGTCGTCTGTTTCCTGCCAAGTTCCCCGCACCAATCCTGTGGCAGATAGGTTCTTGTCTGTTGGGTGCAATCGGCTGTACGTCAGATAAACCCAAGAAGAGTCTGTGGCGGGATCAGTCCAAAAAGCGACGTCAAGCAGGCCCCCTTGGCCCTGGACTATGATGTCGCTTGGCAGTCCGGAAACTGCAGAAAGTTTTCCGGCCTTGAGATGCCAAAGGCGGCCTTCCCGCTCGGTAATGAGCAAGGCATCATCATCCGTAAAATCCATGCCCCACGGTGTTTCGAGCCCATCCACCACGATGTCAGCTCGAATCTCCAAATCGGAAGTGGATTCAAAACGCGGGCCAGCAGGGAAAAATCGTTTTTCGTTGGAGGCTTTTTCTAAAACAAACTGCGTGAGGGATTC
The DNA here is from genome assembly GCA_937881575.1 of uncultured Flavobacteriales bacterium. Lineage (GTDB taxonomy): Bacteria > Bacteroidota > Bacteroidia > Flavobacteriales_D > Sanyastnellaceae > UA16. The sequence continues at coordinate 6,912 of CALGEI010000125.1, forward strand.
GACTTCGACTGCATTGAGAGTTTCCCCGTAAGCCGGCATACCGAGTAATTCATGTCCTTCCCGGATTACACGAGCGATGTCTTCTTCGCGACTTCCTAATTTCCAGGATCGTTGCGTGAAATCACGCCCCTCGATGCCGTGGCAATCCTGGCACCATTGCGTGTAGAGTGCTTCCCCAGATGGCTCTGCAACAGGCGTCTCTGTCTGGGTAGACGAGTAAATGCTGATTCCAATGACAAAAGCAGGAATTAAAAGGATAGCAGGATAGCGCATGGTGGAAAGCTTATTTTTTGGTTCCTACAAAACGAACGACACTCGCTCTGCCTTGATGCAGCGGGCCTTCGTCCAAACTGACTTGAAGGAATTCGTTCTGAGAGATGTCCAATTCGATGAAATCTTGAGCCAGCATTTCAGGAGTAAACAGCATGGATTCATTGCGAGGCCCGCCGGAATGAAATTGAAGTTGGTCCACATGAAATCCTTCCAGCAGGAGGGTTCCTCCGGGTTTTAACCAATTCATGGCGCGCACATGAAATTCGGCTCTCTGGTCTGGGGGCATGTGAGCGTAGAATAAACCGACCACGTCGAACGCCTGCACGGGCACGAAGTCGAAAGCGTCGCACACTGTACAGTGCATTTTGACGCCGGCTTCAGACGCCCATCGCTCTGCGGTTTTGACGCCGACTTGACTTCCGTCAAATGCGTGGACCTCCCAGCCTTGGCGAGCGGCGAATAAGCCATTGCGCCCCTCACCATCGCAAGGCAAAAGGATGGATCCAACTTTGAATTCAGGGAGGGTCTGAGCGAGAAAGGCATTGGGCTCTTTGCCATACAAGGCCTCTTGATTCGCATAGCGCACGTCCCAGGGTGAGTTCATGGGACTAAGTTCTAAAGTTTTCAAGAGGAATCTGCACCATTCTATTGGTAGATTGCTACAATCCTCTGTTCATGAGTCATCAACTGCTTCCTGTTTCGCCTCCTGTGGCATCCATCCACCCTCTTTTTCAAGGATTGAAAATGCATGCGCGCGTTCAACGGAAGCTTTCACCAAGAGAGCGCATCAAACGATTGGATGCCTTGTACGCTGAAGTGTGGCGACGTCGAGACGATTTGAAACGGGCCATGTGGGATGATTTTCAAAAGCCACCGCAAGAAGTGGATTTGACGGAGATTTTTGTTTTGAAGCAAGAAATCAAAGCGATCAAAAAAGGGTTGAAGACCTGGGTGCGGCCTCAACGTGTGCCAGGAGGGCTGTCATTGATCGGTTCGTCGTCTTGGATTCGTCCTGAAGCCAAAGGCGTAGTGCTGATCATTGCTCCGTGGAATTACCCGATGCAGTTGCTTTTCCGTCCTTTGGTTGCGGCCATCGCAGCGGGGTGTACAGTCATGCTCAAGCCATCGGAATACACAGCGCACACCGCTCAAGTCCTTGCTGAAATCGTGGATGCTGTTTTCGATCCGCGCGAAGTAGCGCTGGTGCAAGGCGGTGTAGAAACGGCAACGGAATTGCTTCAATTGCCATTCAATCACATGTTTTTCACGGGCTCCCCTGATGTCGGTAAAATCGTCATGGCGGCAGCGGCTAAAATCCCGTGCAGTGTGACCTTGGAATTGGGCGGAAAGTCACCGGTCATCATGGACCCTTCGGCCAATATCAAGGCATCAGCCAAGCGCATTGCTTGGGCCAAATTATCCAATGCAGGTCAAATCTGTGTGGCGCCCGATTACATCTTGGTGCACGAAAGCAAACGCGATGAATTGGTTGAAGCGCTCAAGCAGGCGACGGAAGCCTTGTATCCCAATGCCGATTCCAAAGCCCAGGATTACCAGCGCATTGTACACCCGCGACACGCCGAACGCATCCAAGGACTCATCACCGATGCAAAGGAGCGAGGAGCCCAGGTGGTACAAGGTGGTCAGGTGGATGTCCAAGGATGTGAAGTTGCTCCAACATTGTTGGTGGATGTTCCTGTGGATTCCCGGATTTTACAAGAAGAAATATTTGGCCCGGTGTTGCCCATCGTGACGTGGAAAGAACCGGAGGAGGCCATCGCGTTCATCCAGGCGAGACCCACGCCATTGGCCTTGTATCTCTATGGCAAGAAACGTTCATTGACGCGGCGCTTTATCGACGAAATTCCTTCGGGAGGAGTGAGCATCAACAACAGTGTCATTCATGTATCCAGCACCGATTTGCCCTTTGGAGGACTGGGGTCCAGCGGAATTGGATCGAGCAATGGGGTGTTTGGATTCCGTGAATTCACCCATTATCGCGGGATGTATGCACAACGATGGAAAGGGTTTGGTCCGGCGCTGATGCCACCCTATACTCCACGGAAAAGCCGTCTGATTGACATCGTTTTGCGGTGGTTGTAATGTCGATGTGACAGGGTTAGTTAGCACCAAAAAGAAACGAACTAGGAATGGAGTGGATGAAGCAGTTTGTCGTGGTGTTGGGCCTCCTGGTCATCTCCAGCGCCACGGCACAAAAGGGGATTGATCGCATCGACCCGCCGCATTGGTGGGTGGACATGCACAACCAGGAACTTCAATTGATGGTCTATGGGGACAACGTGGCGAATTGGTCAGCGACCATCGACGCGCCCGGTATCCGCATTGACCGCACAGTGGCGGGCGACAGTGAGAACTACGTGTTTCTCTATCTCAACATCGGCAAGGACGTGCAGCCGGGCTCATTTTCCATCGCATGGAAAAACGCGGAGAATCGCAAAGCTGGCCGGTCGGATTATGTGCTGCATGAGCGCACGGTTCAGCAAGCGGGGTATGACAATTCAGACGCCATTTGCCTGATTACACCCGACCGTTTTGCCAATGGCAATCCAGACAACGATGAGGTCAAGGGGCTCCGTGAAGGCGTGAGTCGCGAAGATGATCACGGCCGCCATGGGGGGGACATTGCCGGAATTGAAGCGCACCTCGACTACCTTGATCGCATGGGGTTTACGGCCATTTGGCTGAATCCCATTTTGGAGAATGACCAACCCCAGTGGTCCTACCACGGCTATTCTACGACCGATTACTACCGTGTAGATCCGCGTTTTGGAACGAATGCAGAATACCGGGAGTTGGCGGATGCAGCCCGCGATCGGGACATGAAGGTGATCATGGACATGATCATGAATCACTGCGGCGATGAGCATCCCTGGATCGCAGACCCGCCCACCGAAGATTGGATCAATCACGGCGGAACCTTCGCGCCCACCACACACCGACGCACGTCTTTGCGGGATCCCTATGCCGCACAATCGGACGTTCAGGCCTTCACAGACGGATGGTTTGTGGAGACCATGCCTGATTTGAACCAGCGCCAACCTTTGTTGGGAGATTACCTGATTCAAAATACCATTTGGTGGATTGAGTATTTGGGCCTCGGCGGAATTCGGATGGACACCTACCCGTATTCGGATGCGGAATTCATGAGCCGCTGGACGTGTGAAATCATGGCGGCCTACCCGGAATTCAATATCTGTGGGGAAGAATGGAGTTTGAATCCGGCGGTATTGGCCTACTGGCAGCGCGATCAGGTCAATGCCAATGGCTACACCTCGTGTTTGCCGGGATTGCTCGATTTTCCGCTCCACGATGCGTTGATCAAAAGCCTCACGGAAGAGGAGGCCTGGCATTCCAATTGGGTCCGTTTGTATGAGATGCTGGGCAATGATTTCCTGTATGCACATCCGGACGAGCACATCATTTTTCCGGACAACCACGACATGAGCCGGATCCATACCCAGTTGGGAGATGATGCCCGCAAAACTCGATTGGCCTTGGTGTTTGTGGCAACGATGCGCGGCACCCCTCAATTCTACTATGGCACGGAATTCCTCATGTCCAATACCGGCGACGATAGCCACGGCAACATCCGCAGTGATTTTCCTGGGGGATGGGAGGGCGATGCGGTAAATGCCTTTACCGGTGAGGGCTTGACCGCCGAAGCCTTGAGCTTTCAGACGGAGTTTAGCGAGTTGTTACAATGGCGCAAGACCGCCTCAGCGGTTCACGGAGGGGATGTCAAGCATTACGTACCTGAGGCCGGTACCTATGTGTATTTCCGATTCAATGAGGATCAGAAAATCATGGTGCTCTTGAATCAAGGCGATATGCCGGAGACCTTGGATTTGTCCCGTTTTCACGAGGTGCTTCCAGCAGATTCACGTCTGATCAACGCATTGACCGGAGAGCTTATCGTCGCCTCTACAACGCTCGAAGTACCCGCCTGGGCGGCCTGGATTCTGGAGGTCGAGTGAGTTGTTTTGGCAGGTCGTCTCAGGCCTTCCGGACAAACTCCGACTTGAGCCCCATGGCGCCAAATCCATCAATCTTGCATGCGATGTCATGCTCGCCATCGACCAGGCGAATGTTCTTCACCTTGGTGCCGGCTTTGACCGGCTTCGGCGCTCCCTTGACGGGCAAGTTCTTGATGACAATGACGGAGTCTCCGTTTTGAAGCGGGTTGCCATTGGAGTCCAAGACCTGATCCGAATCATCGGCTTCTTGTGATTCCGAAGCGGCTTCAGGGCTCCACTCATGGGCACATTCCGGACAATTCAATAGCGTGCCGTTGGAATAAGCATACATGCATTGGCATTGAGGGCAAGGCGGGATGTTGTCCATGGCGCGAGTTCGTTGAATGACTAAGGTCAGGCATTTCCGCCGCATTCTACATTTCATTCACGTCGAGTTTCATTTGTACCTCGTTCGAAGTCATCTGAGCAACCTTTCCCCGAGCATCAGGAGCCTGGTGATTTTAACAATTCGTTGTCAAAACTCGATGTCGCTTTCTAGATTTGGAGATGAATCTTTTTTATTTCTTGCGACTGTTATAACCTTTAAATTTTCAGTTATGAAAAAGATTTTTTCAATTTTAGCGGCTGCAGCTTTATTTGCAGCGACGAGCTCTGTTACTCAAGCTCAAGATGACGGGGCAAAGGAATTTGCTGCTTACAACGTTGGCGTTGGCATCAGCCCATTTGGCCCTTCATTGAACTTCACGCACAATCTGTCTGAGCAGACAACGGTCAATGTTGGCGTTGGGGCTTTTTCAGGTGACAATCCTGTTTCTCAAGAAATAGGTGGGGTCACTTTCGATGGTACAGGTGCAACCAACTGGATGGGTGTATTCTTGAACCATCGTCCATTCGAAGACTTTGATTGGCTTCGATTCAGCGTTGGAATTGGCATCGGAGGCATCGAAGGAACACTCACAGATCAAGATGATGAGAATCACTCTTATTCTATTCTGTACGATAACAATCCCGTCGGTTACGTAGGGATTGGTTTTGGATCGCGACCTGTGAAAGGATTCACTGTAGGATTTGACATCGGTGGTTTGCACACATCAGGTGGTGATGTTACATCAACAGGAACAACTGCAGCGAACATGGATGTCATGGATGAGATTCCAAACACCCTAGGCTATGGCCGTGTTCTGCCAAACCTACAGCTTTCGGTGGGTTACGGTTTCTGAATCGGATTCAGCGATTGACTTTTGAATGGCGCGCTTCTGCAATGCAGGGGCGCGCTTTTTTGTCTTCACATCAGCCTTTTTGATTCAACCAGTTTGTGCGTTTAACCCTTGCCGCGTTTGCGCCGGTTACTTTCCGATGCAGAAATTGCTGAAGATGTGATCGAGAATGTCCTCCGGGTCAATTTCTCCCGTGATGGTGCCAAGGTGGTGCAGCGCCTGCCG
>CALGEI010000126.1 GCA_937881575.1 uncultured Flavobacteriales bacterium
CGGCATGGAAACGCTGTTGCTAGACGACGGATCCTTGCGGCACGTGGTCGGTCCTTCCGTAGGGGAAGGCTCTGAGAAAACCGGTGTTTGGGGCCAGCTGGTCGAGCAGGCTCCATTTGCGTACCAAATGAACGGGTCGATCTTGGAAGAGGTCGACTGTTCGTATCGGTTGGAGTCGACGGAAGATGGGGCGACACAAATCGGTTTTGACATCGGTCCCTATGATGTCACTCGAACGCTGATCATCGATCCGGAAATTGAGTTTGCATCCTTCGTCGGCTCTTCTGCAGATAGTTGGGGGTTCACGGCAGCATACGACAACGACGGCAGACTGATTGGAGGCTCAGGAGTTCGTGCGGCGGGTTATCCAACTACAGCCGGAGCGTTCGATGCTACTTTCAACGGCGGTGATTTTGATTTCGGTATCAGCGTATTCTCGTCTGATGGCACGACCCTAGAATACAGCACATACCTGGGCGGAACTCAGAGGGAATATCCCCACAGCATCGTCACCAACGAGGAAGGGGATATCTATGTGATGGGCACATCGGGCTCTTTGGATTTTCCGACGACGATCGATGCCTTTCAAGCGGACTTCAATGGGGGGCCTTCAATCGATCTGGGGGTGAATAGTTTCTACGGGTCATTTGACGCGGGGTGCGACATCGTTGTTTCCAAAATCAACGGCACAACAGGCGCTCTGGACGCGTCCACATTTGTCGGCGGAACGGACAACGATGGGCTCAACCTCGGAGCCAAGTTGAACTACAACTATGGTGATGTGTGTCGGGGTGAAATCAACGTGGATGGCACGGGTGATATCTGGGTCGCGTCCAGCACGCGGAGCTCCGATTTCCCGATGGTTCAGGCCTTTGATCCGGCGCTCAATGGGACGTGCGATGCCGTTGTTTTTCGACTGAACGAAAGCTTAGCGCAACTCGAGTTTTCAAGCTATTTCGGCGGCAACGATGACGACGCGGCGTTCGGCATTCAGTTTGCCGCCAATACGGCCGGAATCGCCTACTTTACAGGCGGAACGAAAAGCAACGACCTGCCTGCAACACCGGGAGCTTATCAAGTAGATCTGGCCGGTGACGTGGATGGATACATTGCATCCATTGATTACGCCGCCCCATTTCCAATCCTTTCGGGCGTCACCTACTTCGGAACGGACGATTATGATCAAGCCTATTTTGTGCAACTGGACACGGATGATCGGCCACACATTTGTGGGCAAACCACAGGCTCGAGCATGGATCTGGTTGGAGATGTCTACAGCGACAATCCCAATGGGAGCACCTTCGTTGCCCGTTTAACGGAAAACTTGGAAACAGCAGAGTGGATTACCCGAATCGGCTTGCCCATGTCGGGCGTCGATATCAGCCCAACGGCCTTCTTGGTTTCGGATTGTGACGAGATGTATTTGAGTGGTTGGGGAGGCGATACGCAAGGAAATAGCGCTTTTGCTTTCGGTTCTACCACCAGTGGAATGCCTGTCACCACAGATGCGTATCAGATGTCCACGGATGGAAGTGATTTTTGGCTGGGTGTCTTGTCGCCCAATGCCGCTGACCTCACCTACGCTACGTTTTTTGGAGGGACGTTTTCCAATGAACATGTCGATGGCGGAACCTCTCGGTTTGATAAAGACGGCACGGTCTACCAGGCGGTGTGCGCCGGCTGTGGAGGCTGGGATGATTTCCCGACAACAGCAGGGGCCTGGGAGGACACCAACAATTCATCCAACTGCAACCTCGGCGTCTTCAAATTCAATTTGGGCTCCTTGACTGCTGATATCGAGATCGACGCACCGGATATTATTTGTGCGGGTGAGCCGATTCAGTTCGTCAACACGAGCATCGGAGGAACGAGTTTCGAATGGTTCTTCGGAGATCTTAGCAGCAGCGATGAGGAGAATCCGGAATACATCTACGCGACGCCGGGCGAATGGGAAGTGATGTTAATCGCCTCGGACGTGAGCGGCTCTGGCGGTTGTTTGGAACCCGACACGGCGTTTGCCACTTTGTTTATCCAAGAATCACCGAATCCAACAATTGATGAGGTTCCGGTGCTCTGCCCCGGAGAGGAAGTGACGTTGCAGGCGTACGGAACGGGTGCGTTGGTTTGGCAGGCGGACCCGACGTTGAGCGACCCGACCATCTCCAATCCGTTGGCGTCACCGGTTGAAACAACCACTTACATCGTTGAAGATTCCAACGACTGTGGAACGGAAATGGCCTTTGTAACGGTAGAAGTCGAGTTCATGACGACAGACATTACCAGTGACCAGTCCATTTGCCTGGGCGATGTGATTGATTTGGAAGTGACGGGCGGAGAGAGCGCCACTTGGAGCCCGATCGGTGGATTGGGATCGCCTTCTGAGGTCTCGACGACAGCGAGTCCTGCGACGACGACGACGTACACCGCAACGGTTGTGTCACCAGCAGGTTGCACGGCAGAGGAGTCCGTCAATATTTATGTTGTGAGTTCATTTCCTGGAGGCCAAGTTTACCCGACAATCAATCTTTGCGCGGGTCAAGGCGTGTTCCTCTCTGCAGCAGAGGGGGATACGTATTTGTGGTCTCCGGAAAATTTGGTCAGCAACCCGTTGGTTCAAAACCCGTACACAACGCCTACTGAAAACACCACATTTACGGTAAGCATTGCCAATGTGTGCGGTGCAGGTGTGGATTCGGTATCGGTGGAATTGGTCACACCATCGGCTTCTGCAACTGGCGGAGGCTGGATGTGCAGGGGAGAAACCATGGTGTTGAGTTGTTCTGAGGGACTGAACTATGCGTGGTCACCTGCGTCACTCGTGGCGAATCCTTATTCCCAGACGACGGAAGTCTTCCCCCTTGAAACGACCACGTTTACGGTGTACGTGACGGATGGGTTTGGTTGTCAAGGCAGCACGGAGATGGAAGTCAACGTATGGCAACCTCCTTATGTCAACGCCGGTCCAGATCGGGAAGTTGATTGGTTGGATCGTGTGCGATTATTCGGATCGGCCGACGCGGACTCTATGTGGTGGTCGCCAACGGATTGGTTGAGTTGCAGCGATTGTCCTACCCCGGAAGTGGATGTACAAGGCCCAGGATGGTTTACACTCCAAACCATTTCACCGGAAGGATGCACGGCTTCAGACAGCGTGTTCATTGATGTTTTCTACCCGGTCTATGTGCCCACCGCATTTTCCCCCAACAACGACGGTTTCAATGATGCGTTTATCATAGAGGGGATTGAGCCAAGAGGATATCGTTTGGAAATTTTCAATCGATGGGGTGACTTGCTTTTTTACAGTGAAAACCCGGAAGAGCCTTGGATCGGTCAGAATCAAATGGCTGGATCGGAATATTTCGTTCCAGATGGAGTTTACGTCTGGCGGTTGCGGTACGAAATGCGTGATGGTCCGCGTCTTTTGGATGGCACCGTGACGTTGATTCGATGAAGAGCGAAGAAGAGAGTTGCAACAATCAGAGGTTGTCGTTACTTTCGATGCCGGATACCCTTTCGCAATGAGTCACATCGATACACACCTTCATCGGCTTTTTTTGGACCACGATTGCGTGATCGTTCCGGGCTTGGGAGGATTTGTCTGCAATCGCATCCCAGCGCGGTATGACGCGTTACGTGAGGAGTTGGTTCCACCCGCTCGAGAGGTCATGTTCAATGAGCGATTGATCCATCACGACGGAGTTTTGGCTCAAGCCGTGGCCGTGAATGAGGGGCTCGTTTACGCGGAAGCGATGCAAGCGATTGAAAAGGAGGCAGGTGATTTGAAGCAGCGTGTACAGGTGGGCGAGACCGTCACCATCGATCATGTCGGTCGTCTGTATCGAGGACAAGATGGAGGGATGATGTTCATGCCTGAAGAGGTTTTAGAACGCATGTTGCGATCCTTTGGATTGCAACGGATCCCATTGAGACCGCTAGTCAAACCTGAGGTGATGGAGCGAGAGTCTGCAAAGATTTTCGCCATGCCGCCAGCGGCTCAGAGGAGCGGTATGCATCCATGGGCTCGGGTTGCTGCTGCCATGGCCGTGCCGATTTTAGGGGGTGTCGGTATGTTCATTGCGGATCAATGGCAGACAGAGGTGTCGCTCATGAGTGCGCTTCCGTCATTTTATGAGCAGGTTGAATCATCGGCTTTTCAGCCACGGTTCGAAGAGGAGGCTGTGCTGTCCTCTGGGATATCTACTGAGCCCGTTTTTGGACCGGCTATTGATGCTGTGGAAGGCGCTTCGGTCGTCCATTATGATTTCACAAGTGAGGCGCTCTCTTCGTCGGGAGTGACTGTCATGATCGCGGGTTCGAACGAAGGAGTTTCTGAGGAATTGGCTTGGGTGGAGGAAACCGCCGAACCGGAGATGGAGACGACCGCTGCTGTTTCGGCTGAAATGTTTGTATTGGTTGCAGGTGCGTTTTCAGTAGAAGACAACGCTCTTCGATTGGCTCAAAACTTGCGAGGAGAGGGCTTTAATGCTGAGATTTTCTTGCAAAGCAATGGGCTTCATGTGGTCTCTTACGCGGCGTTTGATGCGGAATCAGATGCACGGGAGAAGCTGGGACAATTGCGCCAAGACCAACGTTGGGCAACCGCTTGGCTGAAGCGATTCCAGTCCTGACTTTCATGACCAGCAGACCTTTGCCAGAAGCGCTCATCCTTGATTTTGGGGGCGTTCTCTACGATATCGATTACGATGCTCCTGTTCAGGCTTTCCGTGCATTGGGTCTGGAAGATTTTGCAGGACTGTACCATCAAGCAGCGCAATCACCGGCATTCGATGAATTGGAGTGTGGGCAAATTGCTCCAGATGCATTTTACGCGTTTTTGGAAGGGCATTGCCGCCGTGGAACCCAACGTTCTGAAGTCGTCGATGCTTGGAATTCCATTCTCACGGGCATGCCTTCCTGCCGCATTCCTCTGGTGCAGGCACTGAGTCAACAAACAAGGCTATTCATTTTCAGCAATACCAACACCATCCATGCGGCGGTGTTTGAGGCTTGGATGGAAAAACACCTTGGACTCTCTGCGTTTCGCGGCGCATTTGAAGGAATTCATTATAGCCACGAATTGGGTCAACGCAAGCCCGATCCGGAAGCTTTTCTGTCAATTTGCGCGCGGCATAGACTGGATCCTGCTGACACCCTGTTTATCGACGATAGTGAGCAGCACGTCAACGGTGCAAAACAAGCGGGATTGCAGGCGCACTGGCATTACCCGGTGAGTACAGATGTCGCTGTTTGGTTGCGAGACCGCGGATTTGACTTGCCCGAATCAGCTTTTCGATCGGCTTAATTCAAGCCCGTTACCATCTCCTCGTGGACCGCTTTGAATCGGTCTTCCTCACAGGGCGTAGCGCCTTGTTCCAACAGGAGAAAAATTTCCCGTCCGCGGGCTTCTGGTTCGAATTCCTTCCCCCCCTGAGACCAATGTGCGTTGCCTGCGTCTCTTTTGCAATGAACGACGTGTGCTGATCGCTCGCCGAAATGGAATACGTACAAATCGGAATCAGAAGGCCTGTGCTCGACGCATTGAATCGCCGTGGTGGCGCCGTCCCAAAAGATCTCACTGAAGTCATCCAAACAGGCGTCAACCTCAGGAGACGTTGCCGCAAGCTTGGCCTCCCAATCGTCCGCAGCAATCCCTTCCGAAGCGAGATACTGAACAAATTCCGCCTGGACTCCCTCGAGCTCTTCCTGAGTTAGACGTCGATAACGCATGACAAACCGGTTGTGATTATTCAGTAATGCCCTCGAGCATCATGAAGAAAGCATATTCCATGGCTGTTTCACGCAATCGCTTGAATCGACCAGAAGCGCCACCATGACCTGTTTCCATGTTACAATCCATGATGAGCAGGTTGTCATCGGTTTTGGTATCACGCAATGCCGCAACCCATTTTGCGGGTTCCCAATACTGCACTTGACTGTCCCAATAGCCCGTGGTGACGAGCATGTGAGGATAATCTTGAGCGACAATATTGTCATAAGGACTGTAGGAGCGCATATACTCGAATGAGTCCTTGTTCTTAGGATTGCCCCACTCGTCGAATTCACCGGTAGTCAATGGAATTGTCTCGTCAAGCATCGTATTGATAACGTCAACAAAAGGAACGGCGGCAATGACACCGTTGAAGAGTGAAGGAGCCATGTTAATGACTGCACCCATTAGCAAACCACCTGCTGAACCTCCCATCGCATAGAGGTGATTGGAAGAAGTGAACCCGAGATCCACCAGGGCCTGTCCACAGTCGATGAAGTCCGTGAATGTATTCTTCTTGTTGAACATCTTACCATCTTCATACCAAGATCGCCCCATTTCCTGGCCACCTCGGATGTGGGCAATGGCGTAAACAAATCCACGGTCCAACAGACTTAAACGGGTACTGGAAAATCCAGCGTCCATGCTGTATCCGTAACTGCCGTAGGCATACAGCAACAAGGGGTTCGAACCGTCCTTTTTGACGCCATTGCGGTAGACAATGGAAACAGGAACTTCCGTGCCATCTGTGGCTTGAACCATCACCCGTTCGCTCGTGTAATTGGCCGGATCGAACGCTCCACCCAGCACTTCTTGCTGCTTGAGCAAGTCAACGGCCTTGTCCTCCATGTCCATTTCAAACACAGAACTCGGCGTGGTCATGGAGTTGTAGCCATAACGCAAACGCTTGGTCTCAAAATCTGGATTCGCACCGACATAAGCGGAATACGCGGGATCCGGAAATTCCAGGTAATAATCCGCTTGCTCATCCCATCGCTTTACGCGAATTTGATTCAGACCACCGGTGCGCTCTTCTACCACCAAATAGTCCTTGAAAATCTCAATTCCTTCGAGCAACGTCGCTTCTCGATGGGGCAAAACGTCAACCCAATTGTCCATGCCCGTCGCATTGACGGGGGTCCGAACAAGTTTGAAATTCTGAGCATCGCGGTTGGTGACGATGTAGAAGTGCTCTTTGTAATGGCTGCAGCTATACTCCAGGTTTTCCTGGCGCTCTTGGATGACCTGCCACGCACCATTGGGATTGTTGGCATCCAGATAACGCCACTCGTTGCTCATGGTCGAGTAACTCGCAATCATCAAGTATTGGTCGCTCTTTGATTTTCCTATACCGCAGCTGAACGTTTCGTCGTTCTCTTCGAATACCAACTCATCCTGTGCAGCATCCGTTCCCAAGACGTGCTTGTAGACTCGGGAAGATCGCAGCGTCACAGGGTCCTTTTTAGAATAGAAGACTGTGCGGTTATCATTGGCCCAAGTAGCTCCACCTGTGGTGAGTGGAATTTCATCCACGAGCATTTCACCCGTTGTCAAATTCTTAAACTGCAGGGTGTATTCTCGTCGGCTAACGGTATCTACGCTGAAGGCTAGAATTTCATTGTTGGTACTGACGGCTTGCCCACCTACGGCATAATAACTGAAGCCTTCAGACATCGCGTTGACGTCCAGCATGACCTGCTCTTCGGCATCAAGACTGCCTTCTTTTCGGCAATAAATAGCGTACTCTTTTCCTTCTTCGTATCGGCTGTAATAATGGTAACCATTGTCCTTGAGGGGAACGCTTTGGTCGTCCTGCTTGATTCGGCCTACGATCTCATCAAAAAGTGATTCTTGGAATGAGTCCGTCGATTGCATAACGTCGTCCTTATAGGCATTCTCTTGGTTGAGGTAGTCGACAACAGCCGTCGTCTGCTCATCAGAGGTCTCCGCTTCTTTTTGCGCATCGCTTAAGCGCATCCAGAAGTAATCATCTTCCCAAGAAACGCCGTGAATCTCTGTTGAATGGGACTGTTTAGGCGCAACAGGTGGCGCGTCGAATTGGCTTTGGTTCAGCACAGGTTGGGTATGGGAAGACATGGTGGAATCGATCGATTGGCCGCAAGAAGTGAGCAATAAAACACCAAAGGTGAAGACACCTAGGGCACGGGTGAATTGAGCAAAGGTCATGGAGGAATGCGTCTAGTGAGACGCGAAGTTACGTGAGTTCTCCTGAATTGAGCAGCGCCTCTAAATGGGCGAGGTCTTCCGGTGTGTCAACGGAGTAGGTCGCATGGGACGTATTGCCCACATGGATGTGCCAACCGTGTTCTAGCCAGCGCAATTGTTCGAGACGCTCGCGCTTTTCGAGTGGCGAAGGATGCAAAAATGACAAGGCTTCGAGTGCGCCGCGCGTAAAAGCATAGAGACCGACATGTTCGAACCACGATCCGGGACTCGAAGGCAAGGCTGCGCGACTAAAATAGAGCGCCCTACCATTGAGGTCACAGACGACTTTCACGCGATTCGGGTTGGTACGTTCTGGATTTTCAGCCTCCTTTGGCCGGGCCAACGTGGCGATGGATGCGCCAGGCAGGCGGATCAGTTGCGCTAGCTTTTGCAGTTGTTCAGGGTGGACAAAAGGCTCATCCCCTTGAATGTTCAGCACGGCATCGGCTTCCATGTTGTGCAGCGTTTCCCATTGTTTCAGGGCGTCGTGGCTGCGCAGTGTGCCATTGGCGAATTGCGGGTCGGTCATGAAGGCTTCCGCACCTGCTTTTTGGGCTTGTTCAGCAATGCGTTCATCGTCGGTAGCGACCAACACATGATGACAAACCCCTGCTTCCAGTGCCCTTTCCACAACACGGGCGATGACCGATTTTTCACCCAATAGAGCCAGCGGCTTCGCTGGAAATCGGGTAGAGCCAATGCGGGCAGGAATGATGCCCACCAAAGGAACGCGAGTCGTTTCCATTATTTGATTTCGTAAGTGTACATGATCTTTGTCAAGCGAGGCGACTCAATGGCGAGCGGGCGAATCGCGTATTCGCTATTGGCAAGATTGCTGACAACCAAAGACAGGCGATGGTGTTCATTCCATTGACGGCCAATCCGAACATCCACAAGCCATGGAGACCTTGGGTGAGCATCGAGCCATCCGGCCAATCCCCATTCAATTTCTGCAATGTCTTCAGATTCAAAAAGAATGAAGGCCTCGTCAAAGTTTTTAAGCTTCGATTGGTACCGCAAACTCACGCCTCCAAACCATTTGGCCCCTGTGGCCTGCAGATCGAAGCGAACAAGATGGGGAGAACGGTACTTCAAGATGAGGTTGGTCGTGTCGTGACTGGTGCTGTAATAAGTGGTCACCGTTCCCGTCGAGTCTGGATTGTAGTTGTAATTCGGTGTGAGGCTCATCGGCCGCGTGTAGGTATATCCTGCAATGATGTCGAAGCGGACGCGCTCAGTTTCGAGTCGACCCGTCGTACTGATTTCAGCTCCAGTCACACGACTCTTCCCGGTATTGATGCTCTTGAAGCCCAATCCCAAGGCATTTTCCAAAGAAGGCACTTCACCGTCATCAGGTCCCCACTGACCAAAAGTGAATTCGATGTAGTCGTCGAAATCTTGGCGAAAAACAGCCAAGTCTAAGAAGCCTTGGAAGCGACCCATCTTCATGCCTTGTTTCAGGCCAATTTCACCGGACGTAGCAAATTCTGGATTCAATTCTTCATTGGGATACACCTGCAACGAACCCAACCCCGTGCGGATATACCGCTCTGCTATGGTCGGAAAACGGAAGCCTTGGCCAAAGCTGCTTCGCAAGTAAGTGGCTTCGGCAAGCTGGTAGTTTGCACCGGCACGAAAAACCGGCTTGCCCGTCCCTGACCCATTGACTTCGAAATATTCATAACGCATGCCGGCGGACACATTTAAGCGTTCGGCAAACGATTGATCAATTTGCATATAACCGGCGACGTTTCGGCCTTGATTGTTTCCATCAGAAGAGCCGCCGCTGTACAATTCTGCATTGCTAAATGCTAAGAGATGGACGAGTCCAGCAGAAAATTTAAACCCTTCAATTCCCCAGTTTTCGCCGTGTCCATTGAGTTGATATTCAGAATAGAAGACATGCGACGCATTGGACTGGTCGTTGTCATTGTCATTGTTGAGGTACTGCCACCGATTCCTGAAGGCGTGTCGGAACCCGCTGGGAGCAGCATATTCAATGTAAGGATCCACCGTTCCAATCGTTTGATTGACGTGTGTCGATGCCCCTTGGTAGCTGCTATAAATGTTGTCCGGAGCACTTTCCCAAATCAACGTGTTTTGGGATTCTCCGCGTTGCCAATTGGTGTTGAGACCAAACGTTAATCCTGCTACGCCCGTTTCACGTCGGCGGATGTTGGCGTTAACGCGTGCGCGGTTTTCAGCGCCGTAACGATCCACATTCCAAGGGCGGTACGCTGAGGAGGCGGTGTCTGTCTCATTTGTGACCAGAGGAGATAAAAACCCATCGTCCCCTAAGATGTTTCCGGCGACTACCACATCCCATTTCCCAGCGCGTTGGCTGTGAACGAAGCGGATGTTCGATTGTTGGCTGAAGCCATCCCATGTTTTCGCTTGAGCGGATTGAGGGGTTGAATAAACTCCATGTTGCACACTGATGCGGGTCAATGGACGGGCATCGGGGTAGCGTGTTCGAATGTTGATGACACCGCTCAATGCCGCGCTGCCATACAAGACCGATGAGGCCCCTTTGATGATCTCAATTTGTTCAATGTTTTCCAACGGGAGAAAACCCCATGTTGGCCGGCCGGCGTCACCGCTCAAAACAGGCAAATCATCGACTAGCATCATGACACGGGATCCAGCACCATAGCTGAAACCACTTCCACTTCGAATTTGGGGTTCACCATCGACAAAACTGACTCCGGGATTTTGCTCCAAAGCGGTTTCCAATGAGGTCGTGCCGCGGGCTTCGATGATGCGTGGCGGCAAAACGTCCACGGAGACCGTGACCTTTTTCGCTGATTGCTCAAAGCGTCCGGCACTGACAATCACTTGATCCAACATTTCAGCCGATGCGACAAGGATCCAGTCAAGGGCATAAGCTTGATCTTGGAGCTTTTTCAATTCCAATTGCTTCTTCTCCAACCCGATGAAACTGCAGGTGACAATGACATCGCGGCCAATGAACGAACGCAAATCGGCCGAATAGAGTCCGTCGATGTTGCTGACGACGCCGATTAAACCAGAACCGGTGGGTTCATTGATCGGCGCAATGGTAATGGTGGCTCCGGGTAACAGTTGATTCTGTTCATCGGTGATTTTCCCTGCAATCGTTTGACCCTGCAATGCGGATGTAATCCCAAAAAAAAGCAGACCCAAGGAGACAATAGTCGCTGTCCTCATAGATGCAAGATGCAACAAATGCGGCGATGCGGATGCATGAACAAAGCCCTTTATTCAAACTATAAACTTGGGCGTGACTGAGGGTGAAACGGCATGAGCTTGCGCGGAGGATGGATCGATTGAAGAAATGGATGACGTTAGCGGCCTTGCCAGGATGGGGTTCAATTCGAGTTAAGAAGTATGTTGCTTCTGCTGGATCGTTGGATTTAGCTTGGGAAAAGGCAAGCCATGTGACGGAGGGATTCTGGGAAACGGCTCACCAAATTGAAGAAACCATGGAACGCGCGTGTGTTCGTGGTGATTGGTCCATTTCATGGGAAAACCCAGCATATCCATTTGCTTGGCGGTCCATTGCTGATGCCCCGGTGGCGGTCCATGGCCGAGGTCGGAAGGACATTGGCAATGCAGGCACGTTCGCTGCAATTGTTGGAACACGGAAATGTTGTGAGATTTCGGCTCAATTGTCGTTCAAGGTGAGTGGGATGTTGGTGGAACGGGGATGGTCCATAGCCAGTGGGCTTGCTCAAGGAGTGGACGCTGCTGCTCACCGCGGTGCGCTATTTGGCAATGGAACGACTGTGGCCTGTTTGGGTCATGGTTTGGATCGCATTTATCCCGCGTGTCATTCGAGTCTAGCTGACTCCATGGTCAATCGGGAAGGTGCCTTGCTCACGGAATACTTACCTGGAAGTCGCACGGCTCCGTGGCATTTTGCTGCTAGAAATCGTCTGGTCGTTGGAATAAGTCAAGCTTTGGTTTTGATTGAAAGCCCCATCAAAGGAGGGGCGATGGTTTCTGCGGCTTGTGCGATAGATTCGGGACGTGACTTGTGGGTTTATCGTCCGAAACACTGGACGCGGAGATGGGAAGGGAATCAAGCTCTCATTGAAGCCTATCCGGAAACCGCATGGTCAGACCCGGAGCAGTTGATGGACAAAATGGGGTTGGCATGTTCGAATCAGAGACGCTCCAATTCAAACCAAGAGCATGTTCCCGAGGCGCTTCGTCCCCTCTGGCTCTCCTTGGTGGGATCGTCAGGGAAATTACTTGATCAGTTAATGTTGGAGCACAGCGCAACGCGTTCTCAAATGACCAAGCGCCTTTTTTTACTCGAATTGTGTGGTCTGGCCCAACGGCTACCGGGAGGTTGGTACGTTCCGTTGAATTCAGTGCGTGGCTGAGCCGTTCGACTCGTCCAATCCGGGCAGTTCGTCTTGTAAATCGGAGTTTGCGGATTCTTTGGCAGCAAAAGGGGCGGAGTCTCGGGAATCGGGCACAATCTCTGGCACAACGGTAACGCCTCGCAACGTGATCCCATTTTGAACGAGCGCAATGGTCATGATGATGCTGGTCATCAGAATAATAACCAAGAGGATGCCTTGATCAAAAGCAGGTTGCAAAAACTGGGGATATGTACTTTGAATCTGGAAGAAAAGGAGGATGGTAATCAACCCTCGTGGAGCGATGTATAGCAAGGGGAAAACCGCGCGGCGTTGAAGCAAAATCAAACAAATAAAACGCACGGCGAACAGCAAACAACAGATGACCAGTCCTTCTGTGATGATATGCAAATCGGTCAAAGCCGAAAGCGAAACCGTCATGCCGAAAAGGACAAAAAAGAACGTTCGAATGACAAACGCACTTTCCAATGTGAGCAAGTGATAGTCGCGATGCAAATCGTGCATTCGGCCATCATCCAACAGACTCTCGGGCCAAGTGCGTCCTTCAGCATTGGGTTTGAAGATGTTCCATTTCGGGAAGAAAAGGCGGTGGTTGTTCAGCATTAAGCCGAAGATCAAAATGAGGACGAGCGGACTGAGATGCAATAGCTTTTGGATGGCATAGATAAGCAAGAGCACCGCGATGCTCAAAAACAACTTCACTTGGCTCGTGATTTTTTGCAATACGTACACCAACAAGTAACTCACTACGATTGCCAACAAAAGCGTGACGAGCAGGTTCGTGCCAATGCTCCAAAGGACAGTTTCGGTGCTTTCAGCCTCGGAATTGCCCAGGAGCAAATAGAAGGCCATGATTCCGAAAATATCTGAAAACGTGCTTTCGTAGACCATGAATTCCCGGGACTCTTCGCTCAAGTTCGAAACACTGGGGATGATGATGGCGCTGCTCATGATGGACAGCGGAATGGCGTATACCCACCCTTCGTACCAAGGCATGTCCATGGAATAGCCCAAGAAAGCGGCAATGGCAGCTGAACTACCGACCAGGGCAATGAGCGCAACTGAAGCACTCTTTATAATGAGGGGCATTTTCTCTTTGGAGAGGTTCAAATCCAAAGCAGCTTCCAAGACGATAAAAATCAATCCGATGGTGCCGAGCAACTCCAATACCAAACTTTCAAACGGAATGGACGTGAGTCCCATGGCGTTTAAACCTTGCCGAATGGCGATTCCCATGCCAATCAACACGAGAACACTTGGAATGTTGGTGCGCTTCGCAAGCAAATTAGCGAAGTAGCTCAGGATGATTACCAGGGATCCCCCGATAACCAGTCCATATGCGTTGATGTCGGAAACCGTCATGAGAAGCTTTGGCCGAAAATTAAGCTACCTCAGCCAAACTGTCCCGTCAATAACCGCCAAATATCATTCCCTAATGCATAGACCATGAGCGTCAGCAATAAGACGATTCCCACCATTTGAGCCCGTTCAAGGAATTTCTCTGGAGCGGGTTTCCCAGCGACCATTTCATACAAAAGAAAAACCACGTGCCCCCCGTCCAACGCCGGAATGGGTAGTAAGTTCATGAACGCGAGAATCAAGGAAAAGAATGCGGTATTGCGCCAAAAGACTTCCCAATCCCAACCCCCGTCGAAGATGCTGCCGAATGTGACGAGACTTCCAACCTGTGAAGCTCCGGATTTGCTGAAGAGGAACCGCATGGAAAGGACATATTCCTGCAGGGTTGTGGAGGCCAAGGCGAATCCGCTAACCAACGCTTCGCTCACACCATAGGTGCGTTCTTGGAGCTGAAATTCGCTCATTTCCATTGCGTTGACAGAAGCAAAACCAAGTGCTCCCAAACTATCCGTTTGACAAGCAAGGAGTGAGAGCGTCCCATTCATTCGCTGCACTTCCACCTCTACGGATTCATTGGGGTGTTCTTGCAAATAGGACGTGACTTCGCCGTAGAAAGAGAGAGGTTCCCCATTCAATCCTAGAATGCGATCCCCGGCCATCATTCCGCCCAATGCAGCGCCTTTATTCGGGTCAAGTTCTTGGACGAGACACGGCATGCGCAGACCAAAAGGTCGTCGGATGGCACTGTCCACAAGCAATTGTCCCAAGTCTTGTTCAAAGGTGAGAAGCACCTCTTCTCCATTGCGCTCCAAAAGGACTTCGCGAACGGGATCGAAGAAGAGAGATCGACGAATCTGAGTGAATGTTTCGGGTGCTTCGCCGTTGATTAACCGAACCTGATCGCCGTCCTGAAAACCAACAGACTCGAGACGATCATCGACCTCCAAACCATAGGGGATCCGATCAGCAGGAAGCACGGTTTCTCCCCAGACCAACAAGACCATGCTGTAAATCGCAAAGCCTAGGATGAGGTTGACAATGATTCCACCCAGCATGATGATGAGTCGCTGCCAAGCTGGCTTAGATCGAAACTCCCAAGGCTGCGGTTCACCCTGCAACTGATCGGTGTCCATGGATTCATCAATCATTCCTGCAATCTTCACATATCCTCCAAGTGGCAACCAGCCAATGCCCCATTCAGTTTCGCCAATTTGCTTTTTGAAAAGCGAGAACCCCGGATTCATGAACAGGTAAAACTTCTCGACTCGCGTTTTGAAAAAGCGAGCGGCCCAATAGTGTCCAAATTCGTGCAATACGACAAGAATCGACAGACTAAGAAGGAGTTGAGCGGCTTTAATGAGTGCGACCATGGTACGATTTGAGTGCCAAAGGTAGTGAGCATTCCAAAGGTCGTGGGCAAGACTTTCGTGAATATCCGTGAAAGCTTTCTTCGAATGAAGCAGCAATGCGGGGGATGTAGTAATCTTGCAATTGGAATGGCGAAAACACAACGCAAAGCATCATCTCAATCGGCTTCCAAACCGAAGCTGACTTCATCCTCAAAAAAGGGCGCCAAAAAGCACCCTAGGAAACGCGCATGGATGTGGCTGTTTGGCTTGGCACCCCTGCTTGGAATCGCCGGACTGGTAACGCTGGCCTCTTTTCGTGATCTGCCGAATACCGAAACACTGGCCAACCCCAAAACAGAATTGGCCACGCGAGTTTACTCATCCGATGGAAGAGTGATCGGGAGGTATTATTCAGAGAATCGAGCGGATGCTCGCTATGATGAGTTGCCTCAGAATCTCGTGAATGCGCTCATTAGCACAGAAGATGCGCGATTTGAAAGTCACAGTGGCATCGATTTCATTGGTCTGACAAGAGCGATTGTCTACCTCGGTCAACGTGGCGGAGGCAGCACAGTGACCCAACAATTGGCCAAGCAACTGTTCACGGACCAATATGACCGGACATCGTGGTTGGAACGCGCCTTCTTACAAAAACCCAAAGAGTGGATCATCGCAGCACGCTTGGAACGGTTCTATACCAAGGGTGAAATCATCGCGCTGTATTTGAATCGGTATGATTTCCTGAACCAAGCAGTGGGCATCAAATCAGCAGCCAATATCTATTTCGATAAAAATGTGGATGAACTGGCTTTGCATGAAGCGGCGATGCTGGTAGGTATGCTGAAGAATAGTTCGTTGTACAATCCATTGCGACGACCGGAGTCTGTTCAAAACCGCCGCAATGTGGTGTTCAGTCAAATGGCGCGATATGATTTGCTCACCGATGATGAGGTCGATTCGCTGCAAGCGCTTCCCTTAGGGCTGAGCTACCAAAGAGTGAGTCACGATGCCGGACCGGCGCCGTATTTCCGTGAGATTCTGAGGGCCGAATTGAAAACGTTGTTAAGAAATAAAGATGCCTCGGGGGACTGGCTAATTCATCAAGCAGACGGATCCCCTTATGACCTGTATCGCGATGGAATCCAAGTGCACACAACCATTGATAGTCGACTTCAAAAGGCCGCTGAAGCAGCAGTCCATGAGCATTTGGGCGGTGAGTTGCAGGCCACATTGAATCGTGATTTGCGGTCGCGCAGTTCATCGGAATGGCCTTTTTACGAGGGCATAGAACGGGCAGACCGGGAGGGAATCATCAATTCAGCGATCAAGCGGAGCAAGCGGTACTTGAGGTATGCAGGCAAGGAGTGTCCAGAATGTGAACGTCCAGGTTTTTACATCGATAAAAGCTCGGATGATTCAGGCGATACCTGGGTTTGTGACGCGGAAAAAGGCGGGTGCAGTCACACGTGGCATCGACCGACTCAAAAAGAAATCGATCAACAATTCCGGAAGCCGGTAAACATGAAGGTGTTCACGCATCGGGGACCGCGGGACACCACGCTTTCTCCATTGGACTCCATCCTGTATCACAAAAGCTTGCTTCATGCAGGACTGATGTCCATTGAGCCTCAGACGGGACACATCAAAGCATGGGTGGGCGGCATTGACTACCGATTTTTCAAGTACGACAACGTTTCTCAGTCACGACGACAAGTGGGTTCGATTTTCAAGCCATTTGTGTATGCCACAGCGCTCCGTCATGGCATGTCCCGTTGTTCCGAGTTGCCCAACCAGCGAATTTGTGTCGAGATGCCCGGGGACCAGCCCGATTGGTGCCCGGACAACAGTGATTTTGAATACGGCGAAGTCGTCAACTTGGAATATGCTTTGGCCAATTCCATGAACACGATTTCAGCCAAGTTGATCAAGGACTTTGGCCCCGAAAGAGTGATTCAATTGGCGCATGCGTTGGGGATTGAGAGTGAAATTCCTGCAGTTCCGTCCATTGCCTTGGGTTCGGCACAGCTCACGCTGAAGGAAATTACCGTTGCCAATGCGGCTTTGGTCAACGGAGGCGTTCACATTTCTCCGACGATCATTGCGCGCATCGAAGACAAATATGGCAACGTGATCTGGACTCCCGAACCTGAGATGCGTCAGGGATTGGATAAGCGGACGGCGTATACCATCGTGGACATGATGAAGGGAGTTGTTGACGGAGCTTACAATCGAGAGACGGGCCAACGCAAAGGCACGGGCATTCGATTGCGCATGGATTTGGATCGTCGCAAGTACGATGGCATTGAAGTTCCGATGGCTGGGAAAACAGGAACGACACAAAACCATACCGACGGGTGGTTCTTAGGAATGACGCCTGATTTGGTTACCGGAGTTTGGGTCGGAGCTCAAGATCCAACGGTTCGATTCAGCACCATTACCAACGGTCAGGGAGCCAACACCGCCTTGCCGATATATGGATATTACATGAAGGCGGCGTACGCCAATCCGGCCATTGGCTTGAGTACAGCAGATTTTGCTCGACCGGAAGGCATGGGGGTGGATTCGCTGGATTGCAAGCAGCTGTATGAATTGCAGCAAGCAACGTTTGGAGGTTCGGGGTTTGACGATGAGGATTTGTTTGAATAATTAGAAACAGAGTCATGGCCATTTCAAAACAAGTAAGTGACGTCAAAGCGGCGTGTGAAGGTGTCAAAAGAGGGATGACCCTGATGCTCGGTGGTTTCGGTTTGTGTGGGATTCCAGAGTGCAGCATCGCTGAATTGGTGCGATTGGGAATCCAGGATTTAACCTGCATCTCGAACAATGCGGGTGTCGACGATTTTGGATTGGGACTCTTACTTCAGCAACGTCAAATCCGCAAAATGATCTCCTCCTATGTAGGCGAGAACGATGAGTTTGAGCGGCAAATGCTGAGCGGTGAACTGGAAGTTGATTTGATTCCTCAAGGTTCTTTGGCCGAACGATGCCGAGCAGGTGGCGCAGGAATCCCGGCTTTTTATACACCAGCGGGATACGGAACGGAAGTAGCGGAAGGCAAGGAGGTTCGAGAATTCAACGGCAAGCCCCACATTTTGGAATCCGCTCTCACCGCGGACTTTGCCTTCGTCAAGGCATGGAAGGGAGACGCATCGGGAAATTTGATTTTCAAAGCCACCGCACGCAATTTCAATCCCATGATGGCCATGGCCGGAAAAATCACGGTCGCAGAAGTGGAAGAGCTTGTTCCTTTGGGGGAACTCGATCCGAATGCCATTCACACACCGGGCATCTTTGTCCAGCGAATTTTCCAGGGCTCGGGCTATGAAAAGCGCATCGAGCAACGCACGGTTCAATCCTAATCACCGCCCCAAATCAAGCATCCATGTTGGACAAAAACGGCATCGCGCAACGCATCGCACAGGAGGTTAGAGACGGGTGGTATGTCAATTTAGGGATTGGCATTCCGACACTTGTAGCCAACTTCATTCCGCCTGGAATGGAAGTGGAATTTCAATCGGAAAATGGCA